>NZ_JBMDJT010000008.1:0-92091 GCF_057809335.1 Microbacterium sp. FG3
CCGGACGCGGCGCGAGCTGCGCGCGGCGCGCGGGGCGCGGCGGCGCGCGACGCCGGGCACGCGCGGCTCCGGGGGTGCCACCGCGCGCCTCGACCTGAGGGAGGCGATCGACGCGGCCCTGGCCGGGCGGGTGGCGGAGGGCGTGTCGGACGGCCTGGCCGAGGCCCGTCGGCGCCTCAGGGCCCTGCGCGATCGCCGGGGAGCGCCGTTCGTGCTCGGCGCCGTCGCCGCGGCGGCGGTCGTCGTCGGCGGGCTCCTGTGGCCGAGCGACGAGACGCCCGCGGCCGCCGAGCCCGGAGCGCAGACCGCCGCGCGGGAGGGCGGGTCGCGCGCGGACGAGGACGCCGGAGCGCCCGCGTCGCCCGCCGCCGCGACGGGCGCCGTACCCGAGACGGGCGAGGACGACGACCCTCTCGAGCCTCCATCCGGGCCCGAGGAGGAGGCTCCGGGCGGCGCGGGCGGAACGGCGCCGGGCGCGGAGGATCCGGTCGCCGCGGCCGAGCGGCTCCTCGACGGTCTCGCGGTCTGCCGCGCCGCCGAGGACGACGCGTGCGCCGCGGTCCGCGCGCCCGGCTCCGCTCCGCTCGAGCTGGCGGACGGGGCGGCGGCATCGCTGCCGGCCGACGAGCGCCGCGTCGTGCTGCTCGACGACTTCGGCGATCTGGCGGTGCTGCGGGTCGAGTCGCCGGAGGGCTCCGCCGCGCCTCAGTCCCTCGTGATCGAGCGGGCATCGACCGACGAGCGCTGGATCGTGCGCGACGTGCACGACGGCGCATCCGCGCCCGGAACGACCGAGGGGGACGGATGACGCGTGGTCACCCGTCCCCCTCGGGGAGCGCTCGGATCAGATGCCGAGGTCGCCCGCGAAGTCCGCCGCCTCGAGACGCGCCTTCACGGCCGACAGGTAGCGCGCCGCGTCGGCGCCGTCGATCGTGCGGTGGTCGTACGAGAGCGCGAGGTAGACGTACGAGCGGATGCCGATCGCCTCGACGCCGCCGTCGGTCTTCACCACGCCGGGGCGCTTGAAGACGATGCCCGTGCCGAGGATCGCCGACTGGGGCAGGAACACGACGGGCGTGTCGAACAGCGCGCCGCGCGAACCGGTGTTGGTCAGCGTGAACGTGCCGCCGGCGAGCTCGTCGGGCTTCAGCTTGTTGTCGCGCGTGCGCGCGGCCAGGTCGGCGATCTCGTGCGCCAGCTGGGCGAGGTTCTTCGTGCTCGCGTCGCGGACGACCGGCGTGAGCAGGCCGCGCTCGGTGTCGACGGCGATCGAGAGGTTCTCGGACGGCGGGTACACGATGTTCTCGCCGTCGAGCGTCGAGTTGATGATCGGGTACGCGCGCAGCGCCTCGGCCGCGGCGAGGGCGAAGAACGGCAGGAACGACAGCTTGTCGCCCGTCTTCGCCTGGAAGTCGCCCTTCACCTGGTCGCGGAACGCCGAGAGCTTCGTCACGTCGACCTCGACGACCGTCGTGAGCTGAGCGGTCGACGTCATCGACTCGACGGCGCGCTTGGCGAGCACCTTGCGCAGGCGCGACATCGGCTGCGTGGTGCCGCGCAGCGGCGAGTCCTCGAGCTTCTCGGCGGGGGCCGCGGCGGGAGCCGCCGGGGTCGCGGCGGCGGCCGGGGCCGCCTTCGCCGACTCGGCGGCCTTGAGGACGTCCTCCTTGCGGATGCGGCCTCCCACGCCCGTGCCCTTCACCGTGGCGAGGTCGACGCCCTGCTGGGCGGCGAGCCGGCGCACGAGCGGGGTCACGTAGACCTTCTCGTCGTCGGTCGGCAGCGTGAGCTTCGGGGAGGCCGGCTCGGCCGCCTTCGGCTGCTCCGCCGCGGCGGGAGCGGCCTGCTGCGGCTGCGCCGGCTGGCTCGGCGCGGCGGGCGCCTCGGCCGGGGCCTGGGCAGGTGCCGCGGGGGCGGGCTGCTCGGCCGGGGCCTCAGCCTGCTCGGCCTGCGCGGGCGCGGCGGGTGCCTCGGCGGGCTTCTCGGCCGGGGCGGCGGCGCCGGAGCCGACGCGGGCCAGGACGGCGCCGACCTCGACGGTCTCGTCCTCGGCGGCGAGGATCTCGGTGATCGTGCCGGCGACGGGCGAGGGGACCTCGGTGTCGACCTTGTCGGTGGAGATCTCGAGCAGCGGCTCGTCGACCTCGATGGTGTCGCCGACCTGCTTGAGCCAGCGGGTGACGGTGCCCTCGGTCACCGACTCGCCCAGCTCGGGCAGCACGATGTCGGTCGCGTCGCCCGATGCGGCCGGAGCCGGAGCGGCCTCGGCGGCGGGGGAGTCCGCGGCGGGCGTCGTGGACGCCTCGACCGCGGGGGCGGGAGCGGCCTCGGCGGCCGGAGCGGCCTGGGCGGGGGCCTCGGGCGCGGCGGACGCTCCGCTGCCGTCGCCGATCTTGGCCAGGACAGCGCCCACCTCGACGGTGTCGTCCTCCTGGAAGAGGATCTCCTCGATCACGCCGCTCACGGGCGACGGGATCTCCGTGTCGACCTTGTCGGTCGAGACCTCGAGCAGGGCCTCATCCGCCTGCACGGTATCGCCCACCTGCTTCAGCCAGCGGGTGATGGTGCCCTCGGTGACGCTCTCGCCGAGCGCGGGGAGGACTACGGAAGTGCTCATGTCGAAGTCTCCTTCGTAAATGTCGATGACATGCCTAGCTTAGTGATCCGTCCCGCAGGTGCGGCACGCGCACGCGGGCGCGGGGCGGATCGGGGACGTTCAGAGTGTGTGGAGCGGCTTTCCCGCGAGGGCGAGGAACGCCTCGCCGAGGGCCTCGCTCTGCGTGGGATGCGCGTGGATGAGGGGCGCGATGTCCTCCGGATGCGCGTCCCACGCGACGGCCAGCTGCCCCTCGGTGATGAGCTCGCCCACGCGATCGCCCGCGAGGTGCACGCCGACGACGGGGCCGTCGACGCGACGCACGACCTTCACGAGCCCGCGCGTGCCGAGGATCTCGCTGCGCGCGTTGCCCGCCAGGTCGAACTCGGCCACCGCGACGCCCTCGGCGCCGTACCGCTCCTCGGCCGCCGCCTGCGTGAGGCCGACGGAGGCGAGCTCGGGGCTCGAGTACGTGACCCGGGGGATGTGGTTCTCGTCGATCGGCGCCGGCTCGAGGCCCGCGATCCGCTCGGCGACGAAGATGCCCTGCTGGAACCCGCGGTGAGCCAGCTGCAGGCCCGGGGTGATGTCGCCCACCGCCCACAGACCGGGCACGCTGGTGCGCAGCTGCGCGTCGACGGCGACGAAGCCGCGATCGAGCGCCACGCCTGCCTCCTCGAGACCGAGGCCCGACGTCGACGGCCCACGACCCACGGCCACGAGCAGCACGTCGCCCTCCAGCGTCTCGCCGCCCTCCAGGGTGACGGTGACGCCGGACGCCGACTCGACGGCCGAGGCCACGCGCGCGGCGAGGCGCGACGCGATGCCGCGGCGGCGGAAGGCGCGCCCGAGCGCGGTGCTGAGCGCGGCGTCCTCGTTCGGGACGAGGCGGTCCAGGCCCTCGACGATCGTGACCTCGGCGCCCAGCGAGCGCCAGGCGCTGGCGAACTCGACGCCGATCACGCCGCCGCCCAGCACGACGGCCCGCTCCGGCACGCGGTCGAGCGCGAGGGCGCCCTCGCTCGTGAGGATGCGCTCGCCCGGCTCGATCCCGGGGACCGAGCGGCTGTGCGAGCCGGTCGCGAGCACGATGTCCGTGCCGCGGTACAGGTCGTCGCCCACGGCGACCGCGCGGTCGGCGGTGAGGGTGCCCGATCCCGAGACCACGGTGATGCCGCGCCGCGCGATGAGCCCCTCGAGGCCCTTCGTCTTCTTCTCGACGATCGCGCGGCGGTGCGCGAGCATCGCCGCGCCGTCGACCCCGTCGAGGCTCGCGGACACGCCGGACGCCGAGGCCGAGCGCACGGTATCGGCGATCTCGGCGGCGTGCAGCAGGGCCTTGGTCGGGATGCAGCCGCGGTGCAGGCACGTGCCGCCGAGGCGGTCGCGCTCCACGAGCGCCACGGTCTTGCCCAGCTCGGCCGCCCGCAGCGCCGCGGCGTAGCCGCCGCTGCCGCCGCCCAGCACGACGATGTCGAAGGCGTGCTCTGTCATGCGGTCTCCGTCCGAGCGGTCACGGCGGTCACCGCAGCTCGCCGCCCGCCGCGACGAAGTCGATGAGCGTGCGCACGGTGGCGCCCGTCGGCCCCTTGTCGGTGTAGCCGTAGGCGCTGCCGGCCGACATGGCCGAGCCGGCGATGTCGAGGTGCACCCAGGGGATGCGCGGCGCGTCGTCGCCCTCACCGGTGCGGCCCACGAAGCGCTGCAGGAACAGGCCGGCGAAGAGCGAACCCGCCTCGCGGTTGCCGACGTTCGCGTTCTGCATGTCGGCGATGCGCGAGTCGAGGTGCTCGTTGAGGTACTCCGGCAGCGGCAGTGCCCAGACCGGCTCGCCCGTGCGGTCGGAGGCGCGCAGGAAGGCGTCGACGGCCTCCTGATCGCCCATCACGCCCGTGTAGCGCGTGCCCAGCCCGATGACGATGGCACCGGTCAGGGTGGCGACGTCGACGATGACATCGGGCTGCTCACGGCTCGCGGCGACGAGGCCGTCCGCCAGCACGAGGCGCCCCTCGGCGTCGGTGTTCGTGACCTCGACCGTCTGGCCGTCGAGCATGCGCAGCACGTCGCCGGGGCGGATCGCGCGCCCCGACGGCATGTTGTCGGCGAGGCACATCCATCCCGTCACCCGCACGGGCAGCTCGAGCTGCGCGGCGGCGCGGACGGCGGCCAGCACCTCGGCGGCGCCGGTCATGTCCTCGTTCATGCCCACCATCGATGCGGCGGGCTTGAGCGAGAGGCCGCCCGTGTCGAACGTGATGCCCTTGCCCACGAGCGCGACGTGGCGCTGCGCGCCCTCCGGCGCCCACTCCAGGCGCACGAGGCGCGGCGGGCGGTCCGATCCCTTGCCGACGCCGAGGATGCCGCCGAAGCCGCCCTCCTCGAGCGCCGCCTCGTCGTACACCGTGACGTCCACGGCCAGGCCCTCGACGGCGGCCACGGCCGACTCCGCCAGCTGTGCGGGGCTCTGCCACTCCGCGGGCGTCGAGACGAGGTCCTTCACGAGCGCCACGGCGTCGGCACCGGCGCGCACCGACGCGAGGTCGCCGTCGCTCGCGCCCTCGGGGGCGTGCACGACGATCCGCTTCGCGCGGCGCTTCTCGGCCGCCTTCTCGGCGTCGCCGGTCTTGTAGGTGTCGAAGCGGTAGGCGCCCAGCGCCGCGCCCTCGGCGGCCGCGCGCCACGCGTCCTCGACGTCCGACAGCACCGCCACGGCCACAGTGTCGAAGCCGGTGAGCTGGCGGGCGCCCGCGCCCACGGCCTGCCGGATCGTCTCGAGGTCGGGGGAGGAGCCGAGGCCCACGACGGCGAGCGGCTTGGCCGCGACCTCGGGCACGTAGGCGCGCGCCCAGCTGCGCGCCGCGCCCGTGAATCCGACGGCCTCCAGCGCGTCCGCGAGGCCGGGGTAGGCGCCGAGCTCGGCCTCCTCGAGCGCCGGGATCGCGAGGATCAGCGCGTCGGCGTCATCGGAGGGGAAGGGGGCGTGCGTCAGCGAGAGCTCGGGGTGGGCCATGCGATCCATCCTAGGTACGCCGCGTGCGCCACGGCCGTCGCCCCCGGGGGTCGCGGTTTTCGCCTCTGGCGTAAGGCGGCTCCCGCGCGGGCCGGGGCGGCGACGGCGTCGCGCGCGCCTCGTAGCATGGACGCATGCCCCCCTTCGGTCCCCTGTACGAGCGAGTCGCCAATGCCCCGGTGGTGCCCGCCGGGCTGCCGCTGGTCGTGCTCATGACGGGCTTCACCGACGCGGGAGGCACCGTCTCGGGCGTCATCGAATACGTGCGCGAGGAGCTCGATCCGCGGCCGCTCGTGTCGTTCTCGAACGACGCGCTGCTGGACTACCGCGCCCGGCGGCCGATCGTCACGTTCGATCAGGACCACCTCACGGATTACCGGCCGCAGCGGCTGGAGCTCTCGCTCGTGCGCGACGCGCTCGGCCAGCCGTTCCTCGTGCTGGCCGGGTACGAGCCGGACTTCGGCTGGGACGCCTTCGCGGAGGCCGTGCTCGACCTCGGCGAGGAGTACGACGTGTCGTCGGTCACGTGGGTGCACGCGATCGCGATGCCGGTGCCGCACACGCGCACCCTCGGCGCGACGGTGAGCGGCACGCGCGGCGACCTCGTCGAGGCGCACTCCATCTGGCGCCCGCACACGCAGGTGCCCGCCACCGTGGGCCACCTGCTCGAGATCCGGCTGAGCCAGGCCGGCGCGACGGTCACCGGCTTCGTGCTGCTCGTGCCGCACTACCTCGCCGACACCGACTACCCGGGCGCCACCGCGGCCGCGCTCGAGAAGCTCATGTCGGCGACGGGGCTGGTGTTCGCGCTCGACGACCTCCGCGAGGAGGACCGCGACTACGTGGAGCGCGTCGAGGAGCAGATCACCTCGAACGAGGAGCTCGAGCGGATGGTGCGCGGGCTCGAGGAGCGCTACGACGCCTACGCCGCCCGGCTCGCGAGCGGCGCGGCGCCGTCGGGCACGGGCACGTTCGACGAGGCGGCGCTGCCGAGCGCCGACGAGCTGGCCGCCGAGCTGGAGCGCTACCTCGCCTCGCGTCCGGCCGAGGACGACAAGGGCGCCTCCTCCTGACGAGCGGGGAATGTTCTCTAGGGCGCGCGGGTTATAATGTCAAGACGGACCCGATGTCGAGAGGCGCCTGACGCCACTTGACAAGGGTCCTACTAGTGCCCGAGAACATCCGGGGGCGTCGCGCACAGCGCCGTCGGTGAAAGGCGAGACGTGACCACTGCCACGAAGACTCCGCGCAAGAGCGCGGCCAAGACCACGGCGAAGGCGAGCGAGGAGGTCGTCGCCGACGAGACGACCGACGCCGCCGAGGCCGCTCCGAAGAAGGCGCCCGCCAAGCGCGCCGCCAAGAAGACCACCGCGGCGAAGGCACCGGCGAAGAAGACCGCCGCCAAGAAGACCGCGCAGAAGGACGAGCCCGAGGACGTCGACGACGTCGCGACCGAGGAGGACGTCGTCGACGTCGCCGCCCCCGACACCGCCGCGGTTCCGGTCGTCGCCGAGGGCGAGGCCGACGACGCCGAGGACGACGCCGCCCCGAAGCCGACCACCGAGCCGCTGCCGACGGGCGCGATCGTCATCTCCCAGGCCGACGAGGAGGAGGTGCCGGTCTACTCCACGCAGATCACCGGCGCCACCGCCGACCCCGTCAAGGACTACCTCAAGCAGATCGGCAAGGTCCCGCTGCTGAACGCGGCGGAGGAGGTCGACCTCGCCATGCGCATCGAGGCGGGCCTGTTCGCCGAGGAGAAGCTGTCGAAGATGTCGGCGGCCGAGAAGTCGAGCCAGCTCGGCCTCGACCTGCAGTGGGTGGCCCGCGACGGCCAGCGCGCCAAGAGCCACCTGCTCGGGGCGAACCTGCGTCTGGTCGTCTCGCTCGCCAAGCGCTACACGGGCCGCGGCATGCAGTTCCTCGACCTGATCCAGGAGGGCAACCTCGGTCTCATCCGCGCGGTCGAGAAGTTCGACTACACCAAGGGCTTCAAGTTCTCGACGTACGCGACGTGGTGGATCCGCCAGGCGATCACCCGCGCCATGGCCGACCAGGCGCGCACGATCCGCATCCCGGTGCACATGGTCGAGGTCATCAACAAGCTCGCCCGCGTGCAGCGCCAGATGCTGCAGGACCTGGGCCGCGAGCCCACGCCCGAGGAGCTGTCGAAGGAACTCGACATGACGCCCGAGAAGGTCGTCGAGGTGCAGAAGTACGGCCGCGAGCCGATCTCGCTGCACACCCCGCTCGGCGAGGACGGCGACAGCGAGTTCGGCGACCTCATCGAGGACACCGAGGCGGTCGTGCCGGCCGACGCGGTCGGCTTCACGATGCTGCAGCGTCAGCTCGAGAGCCTGCTCGACTCGCTCTCGGAGCGCGAGGCCGGCGTGATCCGCATGCGCTTCGGCCTGGGCGACGGTCAGCCGAAGACCCTCGACCAGATCGGTGACACGTTCGGCGTCACGCGCGAGCGGATCCGCCAGATCGAGTCGAAGACCATGGCCAAGCTGCGTCACCCGAGCCGCTCGCAGTCGCTGCGGGACTACCTCGAGTGAGCACGGCGGCGAACGAGGGCAAGGCCCTCGAGGTCGTCGTCGACGGCACGACGTATCAGCGCATCCCGCTCAAGACCCGGGTCATCATGCCCGGCGACGAGCTCGACGAGGTCATCGCGAGCTACGCCGCGGATCACGTGCGGGACGGCGACATCCTCTTTGTGACGGAGAAGATCGTCGCGATCATGCAGGGCCGCTCGTACCAGATGAGCGAGATCCAGGCGCGCCCGCTCGCGCGGTTCCTGTCGAAGTACGTCACCAAGACCGCGTACGGCATCGGCCTCGGCATCCCCGAGACGATGGAGTTCGCGCTGCGCGAGGTCGGCACGCCCCGCATCCTCTTCGCCGCGGCCGTGTCGGCCGTGACGAAGCTGTTCGGGCGCAGCGGTGACTTCTACCGCATCGCCGGCGACAAGGCGCGCGCGATCGACGGGCCCACGCCCGGCACGATCCCGCCGTACAACACGGCCGTCGTGCTCGGGCCCGAGCGTCCGCGCGAGGTCGCCGCGCACGTGCGCACGCTGCTGAAGGCCGATGCGCACGTCGCCGTGGTCGACATCAACGACCTGGGCGGCAACATCCTCGGCTCCACCCTGGGCCGCGAGGGCGAGAGGCTGCTCGTGCGGATCCTCAAGGACAACCCGCTCGGCCAGGGGCACCAGTCGACGCCGCTGGGCATCATCCGCACGGCGTGATCTTCGACGAAACCGGCCGGCTCCCTCGGGGGCCGGCCGGTTTCGCGTGCGGCGGGTGAGCGCCCTGCTGCTAGCGGCGGACGAGCCTGCGCACCATGTCGAACGCGGGTGTCAGCTCCGGCGTGCGGAACAGCGCGAGGATGGCGAGGTACACGCCGCCGACGACGGCCCCGATCGTGCACGTGCCGAGGACGCCCTGCAGCATGCCGGCCAGCATCCAACCGGACGTGCCGCCGCTGAGCAGGAAGACGCCCACTCCGGCGGCGGCGGCAGGCACGGCCGCGAGGCTGAACCGCACGATGGCCCAGATGGTCTCGGACATGCCGATCGTGCCGAGGCGGCGGTGGAGCAGCCAGCTGGCGAGGACGACCTGCACCATGCTCGACACCGCCTGCGCGAGCGCCACGCCCGCCGCGAGCAGCTCGGCCGGCAGCAGCCACTGGGCGGCGAGCGTCAGCAGGACCGCGACGCCGGCCTGGGCGAGCGTGAAGAAGAAGGGCGTGCGGGTGTCGCCGTACGCGTAGAACGTGCGCTGCACGATGAACTGCACCGCGAGCGGCACGAGGGCGAGGATGAAGGCGATGAGCACGGGCGCGCCCGCCACCGCGTCGGCGCGCGTGTCCGCCACGATCCGGACCGCCGGGATCGAGGCCGCCATCACGACCGCCGCCGACACCACGGCGAAGAGGCTGAGCACGCGGGTGCTGCGGCGGATGTCGTCGCGCACGAGATCGTCCTGACCGGCGGCGGCATGCCCGCTGAGGCGCGTGAAGTACGGCGTCCCGATCGACATGATCACGAGCGAGTACGGGAGCATGTACAGCAGCCAGCCGTTGTACCAGATGGTCGCCGACGCGTGCTGGCCCGAGGCGCCGGAGATCACCATCTGCTGCACCGTCGAGACGCCGAGACCCACGAGCAGCATGAGGAACGTCCAGCTGGCCAGGTGGCCGAGCCGCCCGAGCCCCATGCCGCGCCACCGGAAGTCGGGCCGCAGGTGCAGGCGGGTGCGGCGCCAGAACGCGACGAGGACGACCGTCTGCACGACGATGCCGAGCGTGGCGACGCCGGCGAGGACGGCGATCATCGCCGGGTCCCAGTCGGCCACGTCGTTGCGGCGCGCGCCGAACATCTGGATGAACAGGAGGAACCCGGCGATGGAGACGATGTTGTTCGCGATGGGCGCCCATGCGTACGGGCCGAAGACACCGCGCGCGTTGAGCGTCTCGCCGATCAGCGCGAACATGCCGTAGAAGAACACCTGCGGCAGGCACCAGTAGGAGAAGGCGGTGGCCAGGGCGTGCTGATCGGCCGACCACTGCGCGCCGAACACCTGCACGAGCAGCGGCGCGGCGACGAGCGAGAGCGCCGTGACGGCGAACAGCAGCACCGCCGCCAGCGTGAACAGCTTCGACAGCTGCGCGCGACCGCCGTCCTCGTGACCGCTCCACTGCACCACCTGCGGCACGATCACCGCCGTGAGCACGCCCGCGGAGATCACCTGGAAGACGTAGTTGGGCAGCTGGTTGGCGATCGTGAACGCGTCGGAGGCCTCGCCGATCGCGCCGATCGCCGTCACGAGCACCATGGCGCGCAGCAGCCCGGTGACGCGCGAGACGAGCGTCCCGACGGCGATCAGGGCGCTGGCGCGGCCGAGGCTAGCCATTCGCGTCGGAGCGGGCGCGGCGGGAGTCGACGATGTCGGCCCCGATCGCGTCGCGATAGCGGTGCAGCAGGCCCGTGCGCACGCCAGAGACCGAGGGCTTCATCTGGAACACGCTCGAATTGTGGTTGGCCTCGATGATCGCGGGCCCCTCCGGCGTGATCGCGATGTCCCAGCCGACGTAGGGCACGGTCGGCAGGCGACGGGCGGCGTCGTCGATCATCCGGAGCACCTCGTCGTACTGCGGCACGGCGAAGCCGCGGATCTCGGTGCCCGTCACGGGGTGGCGCTCGAAGACGTTGCTGTTCTTGTCGACGGCGGGGTACAGCGCCACGCCGTCGTCGTCGAGCATCGTGAACATGCCGCCGCCGGCGAAGTTGTCGATCACCGAGCCGTTGCCGATCCGCAGCACCGAGGCGATGACGTGGAGCGTGTCCTGCGGGTCGCGGTAGGTGATGAGCCGCACGGTGTTGACGCTCTCGGGGTACAGCGCGGCCATGCGCTCGTCCTGGCGCAGGAACTCCTCGACGAGCGTCTGGCCGCGCCCGACGAGCTCGTCGCGCCAGGCGCCCGCGTCGGCGATTCCGGCCGTGTCGTGCGCCGTGATGCCCGCGCCGCCGAAGCCGTCGGCCGGCTTCGCCAGCACGCGCGCGTGGCGGTCGAGGAACGCGGCCACCTCGTCCGGCGTCGCGGTGCGCAGATCGAGCCAGTCCCGGCGGATGAGGTCGGCGAAGTCGCGGTAGAAGCGCGGCTTGTCCTCGAGCAGCGCGCGGGCCTGCATGCCGTTGAGCGTGCGGTTGAGGCGGAAGCCCTTCGGGTGCGTCATCCACGTCGCGCGCTCGCGCGCATTGAGCGTGCGGATGTCCCACACGGCGTAGTCGCGGAAGCCCATCTCGTAGCGCGCGGCGCACCACAGCATGTCGGCGATGATGACCGGCAGCGGGGCGCGCGAGACCTTCTGCGACTGCCGGGCGAACTCGATCAGATTGCCCGGCTTGAGGCGGCGGGCCCGGTTCAGGAGGTAGCCGATCCGCAGGCCCGTCTGACTCATGGATGTCACGGTAACACGGGGCTCTCGGGGATCTTCGGAGCACCTCCTCGGTATAGTTGGCCCTTGCTCGCGTCGGCCGCCCGAGCCGCTCGCGGGGCCGCGAGAACCATCGAAGGAAGGTCGTCCGCTTGCCCATCGACATCGCCCTGAAGGCACGTGCCTCCTACTTCGCGCGGCGCATCAAGGCCTTCAGCCCGGCGCGCGTGGCGACGTTCGCGCGACAGATCGCCGAAGAGCAGGGCAAGTGGATGCCGGCCGTGTTCGTCGACATGGTGTGGTGGGCCGCGTTCCACGACACGGCGTTCATCGACTACTACGAGGCCGACTTCGCGCTGCTGACGAAGGCCGAGCGCAAGACGTTCATGACCTCGGTGCTGCAGCACCACCTGGCCGTGGCGCTGAACGACCGCGAGGCCTCCCGCGAGCTCGAGAACAAGATCGCGTTCAACAAGCGCTTCGCGAAGTTCCTCGGGCGCGAGTGGATCGACCTGGGCGAGGTCGGCGCCGACGGGCTGCGCGAGTTCGCCTCGCGGCACCCCGTGATCATCGCCAAGGTGCCGGTGAGCCGCGAGGGCCACGGCGTGTTCCGCTACGACACCGCGGGCACAGACGACTGGGACGCGTTCCACCGGCGCCTGACCGAGGCGGGGCAGGTGCTCATCGAGCAGCCGATCGTGCAGCACCCGTACCTGGCCGGGTACTGCGCCGACACCGTGAACACCACCCGCGTCGCGACGTACTTCGACGGCACCGACGTGCACGTGCTCGTCGCGGTGCAGAAGTTCGGCCGCGGCTCCGTGAGCGACCAGTTCAGCTGGGGCGGCTTCTTCACGATGCTCGACGAGAACGGCCGCTCGCGCGGCCCGGGCTACACGGGCAAGAAGCTGAGCCGCTACGAGGTGCACCCCGACTCGGGCGCCTCGATCGTCGACTTCCAGGTGCCGCTGTGGGACCAGGTCGTCGCGCTCGTCGACGAGGCCGCACGCGTGGTCCCCGGCGTCCACTACGTCGGATGGGACGTCGCCGTGGGGCCCGAGGGACCCGTGCTCATCGAGGGCAACTGGGTGCCCGGGCTGTACGAGAACCGCGTGTCGGCCACCGGCATCCGGCAGGGCACGCGCCCGCGTCACGAGGCGGTCATGCCGGCCGCCCGGCGTCGCTGAGAGGACCCGCATGTCGCGATCCGGATCGGGTGCCGGCGCGCACGCCGATGCCGGTGTGCGGCTGAGCGGGCGCGTGCTGCAGACGAAGCCGCTGCTCGCGGGCGAGGGCGTCTCGTACGGCTACCGCTTCCGCGCGACCCGCGACACGCGCGTCGCGCTCGTGACGGGCGGCTACGCCCAGGGCGTCGTGCGCGCGCTCGGCGGCCACGCGACCGTGATGATCCGCGGCCGCGAGCTGCCGATCGTCGGGCGCGTGGCGATGGACGTGTGCGTCGTCGAGATCGGCGACGCCGAGGTCGAGGCGGGCGACGAGGCGGTCTTCCTCGGCCCGGATCACTCGGGAGCGCTGGCCGCGTGGGCGCGGGCCACGGGCCTGACCGAGGACGAGCTCGCGGCGGGGGTGGCGCCGGGCGCGGGCGCGCCGCGCACGGCGGTCGAGCTGCGCGTGGACCTCGGCCGCCTGCGGCGCAACATCCGCGCGGTGCGCGAGCGGATGGCGCCGGCGGAGCTGATGGTGGTCGTGAAGGACGACGCCTACGGGCTGGGCGTCGATGCCGTCGTGCCGGCCGCGGTGGACGAGGGCGCGTCGTGGTTCGGCGCCATCGACATCCCGAGCGCGCTGCGCGCCAAGCGGCTGCGGCCGGCCGCGCGCGTCTTCGCGTGGGCGACCGCGACCGACGTCGATGCCGCGCGGGCGCTGGAGGCCGGCCTCGAGCTGGGCGTGGGCGACACCGACTACCTGCAGCGGGTCGCGGCCCTCGCCGGCGGGCGAGGCGCCCCCGCCGCGGTTCACCTCAAGATCGACACGGGGCTGCACCGCAACGGCATCCGCCCCGAGGCCTGGCCCGAGGCCGTCGCCCTCGCGGCGCGCATGGAGGCCGAGGGGCTCATCCGCGTCGCGGGCGTGTGGACCCACATCGCGGAGGCCAGCGACGCGGAGGACGACGCCTCCCGCGCCGCGTTCGAGCGCGCCGTCGCGCAGGCGAGGGAGGCGGGGCTCGCGCCCGAGGTGCGCCACCTCGCCGCCAGCGCCGCCGCCTGGCACCGCCCCGAGTTCCGCTACGACCTCGTCCGCGTCGGCGCGTTCTGCTACGGCGTGCGCTCGGCCGACGGGCCCGAGCTCGAGGGCATCGAGCCCGTCGCGACGCTCGTCGCCCGCGTGACGAGCGTGACCGACGATCGGGTCACGGCGGGCGTCGGCGCGACGGATGGGCTGCTGTCGACGCTGGCCGGCCGCGTGCGTGTCGCGACGCCCGCCGGCCCGCGCGCGCTCCTGACGGTCGGGCCCGCGAGCATCGAGATCGAGGGCTGGGACGGCGCGGCCGTCGGCGACGAGGTGCGGATCTTCGGCGCGCCCGCCGACGGCGTGCCGAGCGCGACCGACCTTGCCGAGGCGATCGACACCGTGGGGGAGGAGCTGCTGCTGCGCATCTCGCCCCTCGTGCCCCGCGTCTACGAGGACTGAGACGAGAAGGCGCCCATCCGGATGATCCGGATGGGCGCCTCGTCTGCCTGGTCTCAGGCCTGAAGTCGCTCGGTCTCGTCGTGCCAGCTGGTGGCGACGGCGCGCAGCTTCTCCTCGTACTTGCGGCCGTGGTGCGCGCAGAACAGCAGCTCGCTGCCGTTGACCTCGGCGGCGATGTACGCCTGGGCGCCGCACGAGTCGCAGCGGTCGGCCGCCGTGAGGCGGTGGAGGACAGGAGCTTCAGCGGTTGCGGTTGTCATTGGTCTGCCTCCTCGTTTCGTGCCTGCACCGATGTTCCGATGCCTCACATATAACCACGCGACCCTGGGGATCCTGCCCGTTCGTCGGCATGTTTCGCTCAGCGCGTACGGGCGCGCGGATCGTGCGTGACGAGCGCGTGACGCGGGGAGTGTCTGCGAGGCCAGAGGGCGCGGCGCGGATAGCATCGAAGATTGTGACAGCCGAGTACTCCGCCCACCATCTGCAGGTCCTCGAAGGGCTGGAGGCCGTCCGGAAGCGCCCCGGAATGTACATCGGCTCGAACGGCTCCCCGGGCCTCATGCACTGCCTGTGGGAGATCATCGACAACTCCGTCGACGAGGCCGTCGCCGGCAACGGCGACCGGATCGACGTGATCCTGCACGCGGACGGCAGCGTCGAGGTGCGCGACCGCGGGCGCGGCGTGCCGGTCGACGTCGAGCCCCGCACGGGCCTGAGCGGCGTCGAGGTCGTGTACACCAAGCTCCACGCGGGCGGGAAGTTCGGCGGCGGCTCGTACGCGGCCTCGGGCGGACTGCACGGCGTCGGCGCCTCGGTGGTCAACGCGCTGAGCGAGCGCCTCGACGTCGAGGTGGACCGCGGCGGCAAGACCTACGCGATGTCGTTCCACCGCGGCGAACCCGGCGTGTTCGCCGACAAGGGCGAGAAGCGCCCCGACGCCCCGTTCCGCCCGTTCGAGCAGTCGAGCGAGCTGAAGGTCGTGGGCAAGGTCGCCAAGGGCGTGACCGGCACGCGCGTGCGCTACTGGGCCGACCGCCAGATCTTCACGAAGGACGCGGCGTTCCAGCTCGACGACCTCATGACCCGCGCCCGCCAGACGGCGTTCCTCGTGCCGGGCCTCGAGATCGCGATCCGCGATGAGCGCGGCGACGAGCCCGTCGACACGTCGCTCCGGTACGACGGCGGCATCGCCGAGTTCGTCGACTACCTCGCGACCGACGCCCCCGTGACCGACACGTGGCGCCTGGAGGGCGCCGGCACCTTCACCGAGACCGTGCCGATGCTGCAGGCCGACGGATCCATGCGATCCACCGAGGTGGAGCGCGAGTGCCGCGTCGACATCGCGCTGCGCTGGGGCACGGGCTACGACACGACGATCCGCTCGTTCGTCAACATCATCGCCACGCCCAAGGGCGGCACGCACCAGCAGGGCTTCGAGCAGGAGATGCTCAAGCAGCTGCGCGCCGAGGTGGAGAAGAACGCGCGCCGCCTGAAGGTGGGAAACGACAAGCTCGAGAAGGACGACGTGCTCGCCGGCCTCACGGCCGTGCTCACGGTCGAGCTGCCCGAGCCGCAGTTCGAGGGCCAGACCAAGGAGGTGCTCGGCACGCCCGCCGCGCGCCAGATCGTGGCGAAGGTCGTGCGCGAGTCGCTCAAGCAGCGCTTCGCCTCCACCAAGCGCGACGACAAGAGCCAGGTGTCGATGCTGCTCGACAAGGTCGTCGCGGAGATGAAGGCGCGCATCTCGGCACGCACGCACAAGGAGACGCAGCGCCGCAAGAACGCGCTGGAGTCGTCGACCCTGCCGACCAAGCTCGTGGACTGCCGCACCAAGGAGACGGAGCGCAGCGAGCTGTTCATCGTCGAGGGCGACTCGGCGCTCGGCACCGCGCGCAAGGCCCGCGACAGCGAGTACCAGGCGCTGCTGCCCATCCGCGGCAAGATCCTCAACGTGCAGAAGGCCTCGATCAGCGACATGCTCTCGAACGCCGAGTGCGCCTCGATCATCCAGGTCGTCGGCGCGGGATCGGGACGGTCGTTCGACATCGAGGCCGCCCGCTACGGCAAGGTGATCATGATGAGCGACGCCGACGTCGACGGCGCGCACATCCGCACCCTGCTGCTCACGCTCTTCTACCGCTACATGCGCCCGCTCATCGAGCACGGCCGGGTGTTCGCCGCCGTGCCGCCGCTGCACCGGGTGATCGTGATCAACCCCGGCTCCAAGCCGAACGAGACGATCTACACCTACAGCGAGCGCGAGCTGCACGCCCTGCTCGCCAAGCTCCGCAAGGCCGGCAAACGGTGGCAGGAGCCGATCCAGCGCTACAAGGGCCTGGGCGAGATGGACGCGGATCAGCTGGCTGAGACGACGATGCAGAAGGACGGGCGCCTGCTGCGTCGCGTGCGGCTGGAGGACGCCGAGGCCGCCGGCCGCGTCTTCGAGATGCTCATGGGCAACGAGGTCGCCCCGCGGCGCGAGTTCATCGTCGACTCCGCCGACCGCCTGGACCGCGAGGCCATCGACGCTTGACGCGCGGCGGGTCAATGCCGCGCAGCGGCGTTGATGCGCCGCGGGTCAACATCGAGCGGAGCGCCCGCAGGGCGCGGAGTCGAGATGAAGACCGGTGTGGGGATCAGTGCCGCAGGGCGCGGCTGATCCCCGCGGCCGTGTTCTGCGCCTGCTGCCACACGAACAGGCGCGTGAGGGGGCGCAGGAGCACCGGCAGCAGCGGCACGCGCCGCGCTGCCGGGTTGCGCTCCCAGCCCGCCGTGACGCTCAGCTGCGAGCCCGAGGCGGCCGCCTCCACGGCGATCTCGATGCGGCGCGCGTTCGCGCGAGGCAGGTCGGGGAAGGTGAAGCGCCACGCGACGCTCTCCGCATCGCGCCCGCCCAGGAACTCCGCGACGACGCGCGCGGTCTCGTGCCGGCGCCGGATCGGACGTCCGTCGGGGTGCTCGGTCGGCGACCACGCCGTCCACCGCGCGCCCGGCGCCGCGGCCGCGCCCTCCGCGCCGTCGGCGCGGGCGATCGCGGCGTCCCACTCGGGCAGCCGCGCCGGATCCGTCAGCAGCCGCCGGACCTCCTGGGGCGAGGCGGGCACGAAGGCGGCTACGGTCGCCGCGAGGCGGTCGCGCGCGGCCGGGCGGGCGGTCGGGAGCCGGTCGGCCTCGTCCAGGCGTGCCGCGACCTGGTCCGCCGTCGTGCCCAGTCGCCGCAGCACGGCCGCGATCATGCCGCTCGGCTCGCGCAGGAGCTCGCGCAGCACCGCGCTCGCGTCGCCGCCCCGCGGGCGCGGGAGGCGCGGTCGATGACGGCCATGGCCCGATCGGACCAGCGGTAGCCGTCGGTCTCGGGGAAGGTGAGGCGGGTCATGCGGTCCTCCTGGGCACGTCGATGGTCGGATCGATGCGGCGCGCGTACTTCTTGTGCACCGCCTGGCGCGTCACGCCCAGCGCGTCGGCCACGTCCTGCCAGCGCAGGCCGGCGCGCAGCGCCGCCTCCACCTGACGCAGCTCCAGCGCATCGGCCAGGGCGCGCAGCGAGGCGACGGCGCGCAGGCCGGCGCGGGGGTCGCTCGTGTCGGCCGCGACATCGGCGATCTGTCGGGATTCCATGCTGTCAACGCACGTTGCTCACGGGCCCGCTGTCAACCTGAGTTGCTCGTCCTGGCTCGCGTCGCCGCAGGGGTGGATCGGCGCCGCGCGGCGGCGTACCCTCGGGCGTGCGCGGTCGACGAGGACCGCGCGGACGGAAGGGGGAGCGGATGTCCATGACGCAGACCCGGTCGCTGTGGGTGGCCTACGGGCAGGCCGGCGCGGTCGGCACGATCCGGCGCGACGACGAGGGCTTCGTGGTGACGATGGCGGGACAGGACGAGCCGGTCGGCGCCTACCCGACGCTCGACGTCGCCAAGGGCGCCCTGTGCTCGCACCTGAAGCCGGGAACCGCGCGACCGGAGTTCCGCCGCCACTGAGCCCGGGGCGGCGATCCGCGCCGCGTCAGACGACCGTGCGGCCGATCGACGCGACCACGGCCTCGAGCGGCTGACCCGAGGCGTCGCGACGGGCGAGGGTCTCTGGCAGCTTGCGCGCCGAGCCCTGCGCGTCGACCGCGAGCGCCGGATCGGGGCCGACCCACGCGAGCGTGAGCCGGTCCTCGCCCTTCAGGAACGCGTGGGCGCGCACGCCGCCCGTGGCGCGGCCCTTCGCCGGGAACTCCGAGAAGTCGGTGATCTTCGCGCGCCCCGGATCCGTGCCCGCGAGGATCGCATCGGATCCCGACACCGTCACGACCACCGAGTCGTCGCCCGTGACGGCGCCGAAGAACACGACGCTCGACCCGGCGCCCAGCTTGATGCCGGCCATGCCTCCGGCCGCCGCGCCCTGCGGGCGCACGCTCGAGGCGGCGAAGCGCAGCAGCTGCGCGTCCTGGGTCACGAACACGAGCTCGGCCTCGTCCGGCGCGACGCCGGCACCCACGACCGCGTCGCCCGGCTTCAGCCCGATCACCTCGACCTCGGGCTTGGGCGCAAGTGCCGACGGCACGATGCGCTTCACGACGCCCTGCGCGGTGCCGAGCGCCACCGGCGTGTCGGAGTCGAGCGCGAGGATCGACACGATCTGCTCCGACTTGTCGACGAGGCCGATGTAGTCGCGCAGCTTCACGCCGCCGCCCAGCTGGATCGAATTGGTCGGCACGGAGGGGATGTCGATGGGGGAGAAGCGCATGACGCGACCGCGCGAGGTGAGGGCGCCGAGCTCGCCGCGGATCGTGCCCGCCGCGGTCGCGAGGACCGCATCGTGCTTGCTGCGACGGGCCGGTGCCGTGAGCTGCTGCCCGTCGGCCAGATCCAGTCGCACCGCGCGGCCCGTCGTGGACAGCGCCACGAGCGTCGGCCCGTCGGCGATCTGCAGATCGGGCGCCGCCTTCGACGAGCGCGGCGCGGCGGGCTTGGCGTTCATGAGCAGCGTGCGGCGCGGGGTGCCGAGCTTCTCGGCCGTGGCCTCGAGCTCCTCGGCCACCTTGCGGCGCAGCAGCACGTCCGATCCCAGCAGCTCCTCGAGCTGGGCGATCTCGGCCAGCAGCGCGTCGCGCTCCTGCTCCAGCTCGATGCGCGAGAACTTCGTGAGCCGGCGCAGGCGCAGCTCGAGGATGTACTCGGCCTGCACCTCGTCGAGGTCGAACACCTGGCACAGCCGGGTCCTGGCCTGCTCCGAGGTGTCGGACGAGCGGATCACCTGGATGACCTCGTCGATGTCGAGGATCGCGACGAGCAGTCCCCGCACGAGGTGCAGGCGCTCCTGGCGGCGGGCGAGGCGGAAGCGGCTGCGCCGCGTGACCACCTGGAGGCGGTGGTCGATGTAGACGCGCAGCAGCTCCTTCAGGCCGAGGGTGCGCGGTTGCCCGCCGACGAGGGCGACGTTGTTGAAGTTGAACGAGTCCTCGAGCGGGGTGAGCCGGTAGAGCAGCTCGAGCACGGCAGCGGGGTCGAAGCCGGTCTTGACGCTGATGACGAGGCGCAGCCCGTGGTGCCGATCCGTGAGGTCCTGCACATCGGCGACGCCCTGCAGCTTCTTCGACTGCACCGCGTCCTTCATCTTCTCGATGACGCGCTCGGGGCCGACCATGTACGGCAGCTCGGTGATGACGATGCCGGTGCGGCGGGGCCCGATCGGCTCGATCGACGCCTTGGCGCGCACCTTGATGGCGCCGCGGCCGGTCTCGTACGCGTCCCTGACGCCGTCCAGGCCCATGACGACGCCGCCGGAGGGGAAGTCGGGGCCCGGCACGAACTCCATGAGCTCGGCCGTCGTCGCCTCGGGGTTCTCGAGCAGGTGGATGGCGGCGTTCACGACCTCGATCAGGTTGTGCGGCGCCATGTTGGTCGCCATGCCGACCGCGATGCCGCTCGCGCCGTTGACGAGCAGGTTCGGATAGGCGGCCGGCAGCACGTCGGGCTGCTGGAACTGGCCGTCGTAGTTGGGGACGAAGTCGACGACGTCCTCGTCGAGGTCCGCGGTGAGGGCGAGGGCCGGGGAGGCCAGGCGCGCCTCGGTGTAACGCGCGGCGGCGGGGCCGTCGTCGAGCGATCCGAAGTTGCCGTGCCCGTCGACGAGCGGCACGCGCATCGCGAAGTCCTGTGCCAGGCGCACGAGCGCGTCGTAGATCGCGGTGTCGCCGTGGGGGTGGAGCTTTCCCATCACCTCGCCGACGACGCGCGCGCTCTTGACGTGGCCGCGGTCGGGGCGCAGGCCCATCTCGGCCATCTGGTAGAGGATGCGGCGCTGCACCGGCTTGAGCCCGTCGCGCGCGTCGGGAAGGGCGCGGGAGTAGATGACGGAATACGCGTACTCGAGGTACGAGCCCTGCATCTCGGTCTCGAGGTCGATGTCCTCGATGCGCTCCTCGACCGGCTCGGCGGCGGGTGCCTGCTTGCGCGCCATTCAGCCCTCTCCTCGTGCGGTGGCGGCCGCGGATGCGCGGCGGGGGCCGGAAGTCCCGTTCGGGTGCTGTGCGAGACTGGCCCGGATGTCATCGATCGTACCTTCGGGTCCCGCGGCAGCCCGGAGCCTCACCGGGGTGGCGCCGGACCTGCTGGCGTCGCTGACCGGCCGCCCGTCGGGGCTGCCGGCGGCGCGATCCGCCGTGCTCTTCGTCGTCGACGGGCTCGGCGCGATCCCGCTGCGCGCGCACCGCGCGCACGCGCGCTTCCTCGCCGGGGCCATGGCGCGGCGCGACGTCGCGCGCACCGTCTTCCCCTCCACGACCGCGGCCGCGCTGACGAGCCTGCTGACGGGAGCCTGGCCGGGCGAGCACGGCCTGGTCGGCTATCGCGTGCTCGATCCCGAGCGCGGTGCGCTCGCGAACCAGCTGAACGGCTACGAGCGCGACGGCCTCGACCCGGATGCGTGGCAGCGCTGCGAGACCGTCTTCGAGGCCGCGGCCGCGGCGGGGCTGCGCCCCTTCGCCGTGAGCCTCGACAAGTACGCAGGCACCGGACTCACGCGCGCGATCATGCGCGGTGCGGAGTTCGTGGGGGAGAAGGACCTCGCCCAGCGGGTGCGCGTGTCCCTCGCGCTGGCCGAGCGCCACGAGGGCGGGCTCGTCTACTGCTACCTGCCGGAGCTCGATCAGGCCGGGCACAAGCACGGCGTCGCCTCGGACCGCTGGGTGGACGCTCTCGAGCGCGTCGACGGCGCGCTGCGTGCGGCCGAGCGGCTGCCGGACGGCATCGGCGCCGTCGTCACCTCCGATCACGGCATGGTCGACGTGCCGCGGCATCGTCACGTGCTGCTGCGCGACGGCGACCCGCGCCTCGACGGCGTGGCGCACCTCGGCGGCGAGCCGCGCATGCTGCACGTCTACGCCGAGCCGGGGCGCGACGTCGCGTCGCTGGCCGAGGCCTGGCGCGCGGGATCGGAGGGGACCGCGGACGTCGCGACGCGCGACGAGGCACTCGCCGCCGGGCTGTTCGGCCCCGCGGTGGCGGATCACGTGCGGGGCCGGATCGGCGACGTGCTCGTCGCGGCGCGCGGTACGTGGGCGTTCTACGACGACCGCCTCGCCGACAAGAAGCCGCAGGACATGATCGGCCAGCACGGATCGACGAGCCCTGAGGAGATGACAGTCCCGTTCATCCGCCTCGGCGCGTTCGCCGGCTAGTCGTCGCTGCGGGCGCCGAAGACGATCTCGTCCCACGACGGCATGGCGGCGCGACCGCGGCGGCGCGGCGACTCGGACTCGCGCTCCGGCTCGGGCTCCGGATCGCGCTTCTCGGGAGCCTCGGCCGGGCGGGTGGCCTCGTCCATGGCCTCGAACAGCGCGACCGGCGCGCTGCCCCTGGCGGGGTGCCGCGCGGCGCTCTCGTCCAGCTCGCTCATGGGGGCCGTCTCGCGCTGGCCGCGGCGGCGGCGCAGCGCCTCGAGCAGGTCGGCCGTCTCGGGCGACGTGCTGTGCTCCTCGGGCGCGCGGCGCGTGGCGGTGTCGCGCACCTCGCGGCTCGAGACGGCCGCGAGCGGCGCCGTTGCCTCGGGCTCGGCGTCGGGCAGGCGGCGCGGGCCGAACGCGTCGGTGTCGAACCGGCTGTCGTCCTTGGAGGGCGTGTCGAGCGCGCGCAGGCGCGGGATCAGTCCCTCGGGCAGCGGGCCCTGCCGCGACAGCTGGGTGGCGTCGGAGTTGAGCGGCGACAGCGCGCTGCGGCGGGGCTCGAACGACCAGCGGGCGTCGTGCTCGACCTCGCCGGCCGTGAACTCCAGCTTCACGATCCAGCCGCTGGGCTCCTTCCAGCTGGTCCAGCGCTCGCCCGTCGCGTGCAGGCTCGCGAGCTTGCCGCGGATCGCGACGCCGAACGTCGGGTTCGCGTCGCCGTCGAGCTCGCTGCCGATGAGCACGGGCACGGCGAGCGCCTGGCTCACGATGTGCTCGCGCTCGGCGACCACGGGTCCCTCGAAGCGCCGCACGTCATCGAGGTCGGCGCCGAGCAGCTCGGCCACCTCCTCGGCCGACATGCCGGCGCGGATGTGCTTCTGGATCTCGCGGGGGCTGGCGGCGGTGCGCGGCGCGGGCCGGGTCGTCGTGCTGGCCCGGCGGATCTCGGAGCGCAGCACGTCGTCGACGGCGACGGTGAAGCGCTCTCCCGACTCGTTCGCGAGGACGAGGGCGCCGTCCTCCGATCCGATGACCGTGAGCTGTTCCATGCGTGCTCCTTCCGCGCTCTGCGGTGACTCACATGCTGTCACGCTGCGGGCCCAACGCCGGGAATACCGTGGGCGTGCCGCGGGTTTCACCGGCAGCGATTGCTGTGGGTCCGCGGGGAGCCGCGTGTGCGTTTGCGAATCCGTTCCCGCTCATGCAGACTATCGCCGCCCCGCCGCACGGTTCGGGGCGCCTGAGCTCCAACGAAAGAAGTGTGACGCCCTCCGATGGCAACCGACTACGACGCCCCCCGCAAGTCCGAAGACGAGAGCAACGAGTCGATCGAGGCGCTCAAGGCCGCGCGGAACAACCCGCAGCCGGGGTCGGCCGACACGGAGGATGCCGACAATCCCGGTTTCGAGCTGGGCGGCGCCGATCTGTCCAACGTCGAGCTCGACGTCGTCGTGCTTCCCCCGCAGGAGGATGAGTTCACGTGCATGAACTGCTTCCTCGTGAAGCACCGCTCGCAGCTCGCCGAGGACGGCCCCAACGGCCTCATCTGCAAGGACTGCGCGGCCTGACCCGCGAACGCGAAACGCCCGGCGCCTCCTCGGAGGCGGCCGGGCGCTTCGCCGTTGCGGGGACCGGATCAGGCGTGCTGGGCGAGCCGGATCGCGGCGGCCAGGCGCTCGGGCGTGCGCGACGAGATCGTCCACGAGCCCACGGGGTCGTCCGGGTCGGTGTTCGGCACGACGACGAGACCGTCGATCCCGCCGCGGATCAGGTGCCACCCGTGCGCGTCGATGTCGCGGCCGCGCGCCGCCTGGGCATCCGCGCCGGTGAGCGCCACGGGCTCGCCGAGGAAGCGCGCCTCGATGCGGGCGCGGCCCGCGCGCAGCTCGGTGCCGCGCACCTCGACGACGGGGGCGAGCCCCACGAGGAGCGCGACGACCGCGATCGCGACGGCGATGCCGATGCCCAGCGCCAGGGCGCGGTCGATCTGCACGAAGACAAGCGACGCCATCGGCGCGACGACGGCGGCCCCGCCCAGCAGCCGGAGCGAGGGGGAGAGGCGTTCGCGGTACGTCGCGCGCGACGACCGGGTCGGCGTTGATGTGATCTGCATTACCCTCGTTGCGTGACCGAAACCGTGGACGTGCCTATTGTCGCACCCGTGATCCCGGCCTACGCCCACCCCGACGACGCCGGCGCCGATCTGGTCGCCGCCGAGGCGGTGCGGCTGGAGCCGGGCGAGCGCGCGCTCGTGGGCACCGGGGTGCGCATCGCGCTGCCGGAGGGCCACGCGGCGTTCGTCGTGCCGCGCAGCGGGCTGGCGGCCAAGCACGGCATCACGATCGTGAACGCGCCCGGCACCGTCGATGCCGGCTATCGCGGAGAGATCAAGGTCGCGCTGCTGAACACCGACGCCCGCGAGGCGTACGACATCGCCGTGGGCGACCGCATCGCGCAGCTGATCGTGATGCCGGTGCCGCGGGCGCGCTTCGTGCCCGTCGAGGAGCTGCCGGAGAGCGGGCGCGGCGAGGGCGGGTTCGGATCCACCGGCTACCAGACAGGGGAGACCAAGTGAGCGACGACAACGCGGCCGAGGACGTCACGCCGGTGGCGCCGGCCGATGCCGAGGCGAGCGCCAAGTCGGCGCCGGTCGGGCGCGCCCAGAGCGGGCCGTTCGACGAGTCCGAGGCGAACGCGGTGCGGCCGTACATCGACCTGGGAGGGCTGAAGGTGCTGCCCCGCGAGGGCCTGAACCTGCGGCTCGAGGTCGAGGAGAAGACGAAGCGGATCGTCGCCATCGGCCTGGACTACGCGGGCTCGACGCTGCAGGTGCAGCCCTTCGCCGCGCCGCGGTCCACGGGCCTGTGGGGCGAGACGCGCGACCAGATCCGCGAGCAGGTGCGCCAGCAGGGCGGCCGCGTCGAGGAGCGCGGCGGCCCCTTCGGTCCCGAGCTGCTCGCCGAGGTGCCCACGGCCGACGCCGAGGGCGGCAAGGCGATGCGCCTGGCCCGCTTCGTGGGAGTGGACGGGCCGCGCTGGTTCCTGCGCGGCGTGATCGGCGGCGCGGCCGCGAGCGACCCCGCCGCGGCCGAGCAGGTCCAGGTCCTCTTCCGCTCGCTCGTCGTGGTGGGGGGGGGCCCCACCCCCCCCCCCCCCCGCGACCTCATCCCGCTCAAGATGCCGCAGGCGCCGGGCGCGGCGTGAGCGATCCCGCAGCGCCGCGCGACCGCGACACGGCGGCCGGTCGGGAGTCCGCCGATCTCACCCCGCCGCCCGCCGCCTCGGATCTGCTGGGGCAGGCGTTCGGCGAGGCGGCGCGCCGCGCCGGCATCGACCCCGCCGAGGAGGCCACGGCCGGGGGCGTCGTCTGGAAGGCGATGGGCGGCTTCCGGGGGGTGCTCGAGTCGGTGCTGCCGAGCCTCGCGTTCGTGCTCGTCTACACGGTCCGCCCCGAGCCGCTGTGGCTGTCGCTGGCGGTGTCGGTGGGTCTCGCGGCGCTGTTCACGATCGTGCGCTTCGCGCAGCGATCCACGCCGGCAGCCGCCCTCGGCGGGCTCGTCGCGGCGGGCTTCGCGGCCGCGCTGGCCCTGTTCACCGGCCAGGGCGAGCAGAACTTCCTGCCGGGGCTCGTCACCAATGCGGTGTACGGAACCGCCATCCTCGTCTCCGCGCTCGTCGGCTGGTCGGTGATCGGCCTCGCGGGCGGGTTCCTCATGGGGGAGGGCACGGCGTGGCGCGCCGACCGGCGCAAGCGCCGCGCCTACTTCTGGCTCGCGATCGCGTGGGCGGCGCTGTTCTACGCCCGGCTCGCCGTGCAGCTGCCGCTCTACCTGTCGGGCGCCGTGGTCGAGCTCGGCACGGCGAAGCTGCTCATGGGGCTGCCGCTGTTCGCGCCCCTCGTGGCGGTCACGTGGCTCGCCGTGCGCGCCCTGTATGCGCGTGCCGACCGCGACGATCGTGCATAATGGATTTATCTTGACGTCAAGATAAATCGTCCCCCTCGTCCGGCGACGACTGTTAGGTGCTCCTTGCTAGCCGCGGAGCCCTCGCAGGGGCAGGATGGGGAGGGAATTCCGCGGTCGATCCCGAAGGAGACGGAACCGGTGTCCACGGTGAACAGCTTCGGTGCCAAGAGCACCCTGACGGTCGGCAGCACCGACTATGAGATCTACCGCATCGATGCGGTCGAGGGCTACGAGGCGCTGCCCTTCAGCCTCAAGGTCCTCCTCGAGAACCTGCTCCGCACCGAGGACGGTGCGAACATCACCAAGGAGCAGATCAGCGCCCTCGGATCGTGGAATGCCGCGGCCGAGCCGAGCACGGAGATCCAGTTCACGCCCGCCCGCGTCGTGATGCAGGACTTCACGGGCGTGCCCTGCATCGTCGACCTCGCCACCATGCGCGAGGCCGTCACGGAGCTCGGCGGCGACCCCGACAAGATCAACCCGCTCTCGCCGGCCGAGATGGTCATCGACCACTCGGTGATCGCCGATCTGTTCGGCACCGAGAACGCGCTCGAGCGCAACGTCGAGATCGAGTACGAGCGCAACGGCGAGCGCTACCAGTTCCTGCGCTGGGGCCAGACCGCGTTCCAGGACTTCAAGGTCGTTCCCCCGGGCACCGGCATCGTCCACCAGGTGAACATCGAGCACCTGGCCAAGGTCGTCTACGACCGCCAGGTCGACGGCGTGCTGCGCGCCTACCCCGACACGTGCGTCGGCACCGACTCGCACACGACCATGGTCAACGGCCTCGGCGTGCTCGGCTGGGGCGTCGGCGGCATCGAGGCCGAGGCGGCCATGCTGGGCCAGCCCGTGTCGATGCTCATCCCGCGCGTGGTCGGCTTCAAGCTCACGGGCGACATCCCCGCTGGCGTGACCGCGACCGACGTGGTGCTCACGATCACCGACATGCTCCGCCAGCACGGCGTGGTCGGCAAGTTCGTCGAGTTCTACGGCGAGGGCGTCGCATCGGTGCCGCTGGCCAACCGCGCCACCATCGGCAACATGAGCCCCGAGTTCGGCTCGACCGCCGCCATCTTCCCGATCGACGACGTCACGCTCGACTACCTGCGCCTGACCGGCCGCGACGAGCAGACCGTCGCGCTCGTCGAGGCGTACGCCAAGGAGCAGCACCTCTGGCACGACCCGTCGCGCGAGCTCGTCTTCAGCGAGTACATGGAGCTCGACCTCTCGACGGTCGTCCCCTCGATCGCCGGCCCGAAGCGCCCGCAGGACCGCATCCTGCTGTCGGAGGCCAAGTCGCAGTTCGAGAAGGACATCCTCAGCTACGCGGGGATGCCGGACGACTCCGTCGAGGTCGAGGGCACGTTCCCCGCCTCCGACCCCGGCACCACCCCGGGCGTGGAGCACGAGCACATGCCGTCCAACGGCGTCTCCCACCAGCACGACGGCGAGCGCGAGCACCAGCACGTGGAGTCGATGCTCGTCAGCGGCGCGCCGCACGCCGCGTCGAAGCCCGTGAAGGTGACCACGCCCGAGGGCGAGTCGTACCTGCTCGACAACGGCGCCGTCACGCTGGCCGCCATCACGTCATGCACGAACACGTCGAACCCGTCGGTCATGATCGCCGCCGGCCTCCTCGCCCGCAAGGCGCGCGAGAAGGGCCTGACGCGCAAGCCGTGGGTCAAGACGACGCTCGGCCCCGGCTCGAAGGTCGTCACCGACTACTACGAGAAGTCGGGCCTTGACAAGGACCTCGAGGGCCTCGGCTTCTACACCGTCGGCTACGGCTGCACGATCTGCATCGGCAACTCGGGCCCCCTCATCGAGGAGGTCTCGGAGGCCATCAACGAGAACGACCTGGCCGTCACGGCCGTTCTCTCGGGCAACCGCAACTTCGAGGGCCGCATCAGCCCCGACGTGAAGATGAACTACCTCGCCTCGCCGCCGCTCGTCGTGGCGTACGCGCTGGCCGGCTCGATGAACTTCGACTTCGAGACCGACCCGCTGGGCAAGGACGCGGACGGCAACGACGTGTTCCTCAAGGACGTGTGGCCCGCGCCCGACGAGGTGCAGGAGATCATCGACTCCTCGATCTCGCGCGACCAGTTCATCAAGCAGTACGCCACGGTGTTCGACGGCGACGAGCGGTGGAAGTCGCTCGACACCCCGAGCGGCCCGATCTTCGAGTGGGACGAGAACTCGACCTACGTGCGCAAGGCGCCGTACTTCGAGGGCATGACGATGGCCCCGGAGCCCGTCTCCGACATCACCGGTGCCCGCGTGCTCGCGGCTCTCGGCGACTCGGTGACGACCGACCACATCAGCCCCGCGGGCTCGATCAAGGCCGGCACCCCCGCCGCGCAGTACCTCATGGAGCACGGCGTCGCCCAGCGCGACTTCAACTCCTACGGCTCGCGACGCGGCAACCACGAGGTGATGATCCGCGGCACGTTCGCGAACATCCGCCTCAAGAACGCGCTCGTCAAGGCGGTCAACGACGGCCAGCAGATCGAGGGTGGCTACACCCGCGACTTCACGCAGCCCGAGGGCCCGCAGTCGTTCATCTTCGATGCCGCGCAGAACTACGCCGCGCAGGAGACCCCGCTGGTCATCTTCGGCGGCAAGGAGTACGGCTCCGGGTCGTCGCGCGACTGGGCGGCCAAGGGCACGCGCCTGCTCGGCGTGAAGGCGGTCATCACCGAGAGCTTCGAGCGCATCCACCGCTCGAACCTCATCGGCATGGGCGTCGTGCCGCTGCAGTTCCCCGCCGGCGAGAGCTGGGAGTCGCTGGGCCTCGACGGGACCGAGATCGTCTCGATCTCGGGCCTCGAGCAGCTCAACGAGGGCGTCACGCCCAAGACGGTGCACGTCGTCGCCGAGCCGAGCGAGCACTCGGCCGAGGGCAAGCAGACGATCGAGTTCGACGCGATCGTCCGCATCGACACGCCCGGTGAGGCCGACTACTACCGCAACGGCGGCATCCTGCAGTACGTGCTGCGCAGCCTCGTCTGATCGCCCCGCGCGACGCACGCCCCGCTCGGCCTCGGCCGGGCGGGGCGCGCTGCGTCGCGGGAGAATTCGGGTCTGCCCCCTTGCGTTTTCGGCGGCT
Source organism: Microbacterium sp. FG3 (assembly GCF_057809335.1). NCBI lineage: Bacteria > Bacillati > Actinomycetota > Actinomycetes > Micrococcales > Microbacteriaceae > Microbacterium > Microbacterium sp. FG3. The sequence continues at coordinate 28,927 of NZ_JBMDJT010000008.1, forward strand.
CCGTTCAGCCTGCGGGGAGGGCCCGCGGCGTAGGCTTTGCGCATGAGTCTTCTCGACGCGATCGGCGGGCCGCGCGATCTCGACGCGCTCTCCGATGCGCAGCTCGCGGAGCTCGCCGGCGAGATCCGCGAGTTCCTCATCGCGAATGTGGCCCGCACCGGCGGACACCTCGGCCCGAACCTCGGCGTGGTCGAGCTGACGATCGCGCTGCACCGCGTGTTCGACTCGCCGGACGATCCGATCATCTTCGACACCGGCCACCAGTCGTACGTGCACAAGCTGCTCACGGGCCGCAAGGACTTCGCGAACCTTCGCGCCCGCGGGGGACTGGCGGGCTACCCGCAGCGCTCCGAGAGCCCGCACGACGTCGTGGAGTCGTCGCACGCCTCCAGCTCGCTGAGCTGGGCGGACGGCATCTCCCGCGCCTTCACGCGCACGGGGCGGGCGGATCGCCACGTCGTCGCCGTCGTGGGCGACGGCGCGCTCACGGGCGGCATGACGTGGGAGGCGCTCAACAACATCACCGACGACAACGACCGCAACCTCGTGATCGTCGTCAATGACAACGGCCGTTCGTACGCGCCCACGATCGGCGGGATGGCGCGCTATCTCAACCGCGTGCGCACGGGCGGCGTCTACCGCGACCTGGACGCCAAGTCGAGCCGGCTGGCCGACCGCCTGCTGGGCCCGGCCGGCCGCGCGCTCTACCGGGGCCTGCGCGGCGGCACGCGCGGCTTCCTCTCGCGCTTCACGAACAACCGCGCGCTGTACTCGCAACTCGACATCAAGTACCTCGGGCCCGTCGACGGGCACGACGTGAAGGCGCTGCGCGAGACGCTCGAGCTGGCGAAGTCGTACGGCGCCCCGGTGCTCGTGCACGCCATCACGGAGAAGGGCCGCGGCTACCAGCCGGCGCGCGACGACGAGGCCGACCAGTTCCACGCCGTCGGCCGCATCGACCCGCACACGGGCGAGCCGGTCTCGTCCTCGTCCTCGCAGAGCTGGACCGATGTCTTCGCCGACGAGCTCGTGCGGGTGGGGGAGCAGCGCCCCGAGGTCATCGCGATGACGGCGGCCATGCTGCGGCCGACGGGACTCGCGCCGTTCGCCGAGCGCTTCCCCGATCGCGTGTACGACGTGGGCATCGCCGAGCAGCACGCCGTCGCGTCGGCGGCGGGCCTCGCGTACGGCGGCCTGCATCCCGTCGTCGCGCTGTACTCGACCTTCGTGAACAGGGCGTTCGACCAGGTGCTCATGGACGTCGCGCTGCACAAGGCGGGCGTCACCTTCGTGCTCGACCGCGCCGGCGTGACCGGACCCGACGGGCCGAGCCACCATGGCATGTGGGACCTGGCGCTGCTGCACATCGTGCCGACCATCCGGATCGCCGCCCCGCGCGACGCCGAGCGGCTGCGCGAGGAGCTGCAGGAGGCCGTGGCGGTCTCGGACGCCCCCACCGTCGTCCGGTTCCCCAAGGGAAGCGTGGCGGCCTCGATCCCGGCCCTCGAGCGCCTGGACGACGGCGTGGACGTGCTCGCGCGCGGCACCGCGGAAGACGTGCTCATCGTCGGCATCGGTCCGTTCGCCCAGATCGGACTGGATGTGGCCACGCGGCTGCGCGCGCAGGGGATCGGCGCGACCGTCGTCGACCCGCGCTGGGTCGTGCCGGTGCCGGACTCGATCGTCGAGCTCGCGGCGCGGCACCGTCTCGTCATCACGCTGGAGGACGGCCTGCGCGTCGGCGGCATCGGCACCCGCGTGCGCCAGGTGCTGCGCGAGGCCGGCGTCGACACAGCAGTGGACGAGCTCGGCCTGCCCGACGCGTTCCTCGACCACGCGTCCCGAGAGGAGATCCTCGAGGACGCCGGCCTGAGCGCGGCGAAGATCGCGCACGATGTCGTCTCGCAGGTGCTGGGCACCCGCATCCCCGTCGCGCGCCCCGAGGGCGCGAGCGGCCTGCCGGCTGTCACGGGCCCGGTCGAGAAGTCCCGGCAGTAGTTTTCTCGGAAACGCGAGACGGGAGGGATCCGTCGATCCCTCCCGTCTCGCGCGTGCGGTCAGCGCGATGCGATGCCGCGGATCGGGGGCGTGTGGAACGTCGAGCCGAAGACGCGCTCCGAGGCGCCGACACGGTCCAGGTAGACCGTGGCGCCGCCGTCGATGAACGGCCAGCCGGCGCCGAGGATGAGCGCCAGGTCGATGTCCTCGACCTCCGGCACGACCTTCTCCTCGAGCATGATGTGGATCTCGCGGGCCAGCTCGTCCTCCACGCGTCGGAGGATCTCCTCCTCCGACGCCGGGCTCTTGCCGACGGTGAGCGCCTTCTGTGCCTGCTTCGTCCAGCCCGTGACGCGGCCGCCCTTGTCCTTCTCGACGACCTCGTCCAGCTCGGCGAGGGCGTGCAGGTTCGCCGACGCGTGGAAGCGGTCGGGGAAGTGACGCGCCATCGTGTCCTGCACGTGCGCGGCGACCTTCCAGCCCACGAGGTCGATGAGCTGGAACGGCGTCATCGGCAGGCCGAGCGGCGCGAACGCCTTCTCGACCGTCATGAGCGGCGTGCCCTCGTCGATCGCGCGCGCGGCCTCGCCCATGACCTTCGCCAGCAGGCGGTTCACGATGAAGCCCGGCGCGTCCGTGGTGCCGATCGCGTTCTTCTTCAGGTTCTTCGCGACGACGAAGCCCGTGCTGATGGCCTCGTCGCTGGCCTGCGGCGTGCGCACGACCTCGACGAGGGGCATCACGGCCACGGGGTTGAAGAAGTGGAAGCCGATGAGGCGCTCGGGGTTGGACAGCACCGAGCCGATCTCCTCGACCGACAGCGACGACGTGTTCGTGGCGAGGATCGCCTCGGGCGAGACGATCGCCTCGATCTCGCGGAAGACGTCCTGCTTGACCTTCGTCTCCTCGAACACCGCCTCGATCACGAAGTCGCAGTCGGCGTACTCGCTCTTGTCGACGGTGCCGCGCACGAGCGCGCGCAGGCGGTTGGCCTCGTCGGCGTCGATGCGGCCCTTGCCCTCGAGCTTGCCGATCTCGTCGCGGATGTACGACAGGCCCCTGTCCACGCGCTCCTGCGACACGTCGGTGATGAGCACGGGCACCTGCAGGCGGCGCACGAACAGCAGCGCGAACTGGCTGGCCATGAGGCCCGCGCCGATGACGCCGACCTTGGTGACCTTGCGCGCGAGCGCCTTGTCGGGCGCGCCCACCGGGCGCTTCGCGCGCTTCTGCACGAGGTCGAAGGCGTACATCGAGGCGGCGAACTGGTCGCCCGTGACGAGGTCGGCGAGCGCCTCGTCCTCGCGGGCGAAGCCGTCCTCCTTCGAGCCCGAGCGCGCCTTGTCGAGCAGGTCCAGCGCCCGGTACGGCGACCGGGGGACGGTGCCGATGCGGCTCTCGAGCATGCCGCGCGCCATCTTGATGGCGATCGGCCACTTCGTGAGCTTCTCCATCTTGCCCGGCACGTTGCGCCGCTCGACCTTGACCGTGCCCTCGAGCACGCCGTCGGCCCAGTTCAGCGAGTCCTCGAGGTAGTTCGCCGGCGAGAACATGGCGTCGAAGATGCCCATCTCGTACGCCTGCGCCGCCTTGAGCGTGCGGTTCTGCTTGAGGGGGTTCGAGATGATCACCTCGAGCGCGTTCTCGATGCCGATGAGGTTCGGCAGCAGGTACGCGCCGCCCCAGCCGGGGATGATCCCGAGGAACACCTCGGGCAGCGCGATCGCCGCGGCGGACGAGTCGACGGTGCGGTACGTGGAGTTCAGCGCGATCTCCACGCCGCCGCCGAGCGCGAGCCCGTTCACGAACGAGAACGAGGGCACGCCCAGGTCGCTGAGCTTGCCGAGCACCTGGTGCCCGCGCTGAGCGATGAGGAGCGCGCTCTCGCGCCCGTCGAGCGCCGTGATCTGCGAGAGGTCGGCGCCGGCGGCGAAGATGTACGGCTTGCCGGTGATGGCGACGGCCTGGATCTCGCCGGCGGCGGCCCGGTGCTTGAGCTCCTCCAGCACGCCGTTCAGCTCGGTCAGCGTGCGCGGCCCGAGGGTGTTCGGGCGGGTGTGGTCGCGGCCGTTGTGCAGCGTGATCAGCGCGAGCACGCGTCCGCTGGGAAGGGTCACATCACGCACAAGCGAGTGCGTGACGACCTCCTCCTCGGAGGCGGCGTCGAGCGTCGAGAAATCGATCGATTCGTAGTCGGTCATGCGTCCGGTCACTTCCGCTTCTTGCCGGTGTAGTGGGGGTTCTCCCAGATCACGGAGCCGCCCTGGCCCAGGCCCACGCACATGGCCGTGAGGCCGTAGCGGACGTCGGGGCGCTCGGCGAACTGGGCCGCGAGCTGGATCATCAGGCGCACGCCGGACGCGGCCAGCGGGTGACCGAGGGCGATCGCGCCCCCCCACTGGTTCACGCGCGGGTCCTCGTCGTCGATCCCGAAGTGATCGAGGAACGACAGCACCTGGATCGCGAAGGCCTCGTTCAGCTCGAACAGGCCGATGTCGTCGATCGCCAGGCCCGCCTTGGCGAGCGCCTTCTCGGTCGAGGGGATCGGGCCGATGCCCATGATCTCGGGCTGCACGCCGGAGAACGCGAACGACACCATGCGCATCTTGGGCGTCAGGCCCAGCTCCTTCACGGCGCTGCCGCCGGCGAGCAGGCTGATCGTGGCGCCGTCGGTGAGGGGCGACGAGGTGCCGGCCGTCACGCGGCCGTGCGGGCGGAACGGCGTCTTGAGGCTCGCGAGACCCTCGAGCGTCGTCTCGGGGCGGCGGCCCTCGTCCTCGGTCGCGAGCGCCCAGGCGCCGTCGGCGCCGGTGGTGGCCACGGGCACGAGGTCGGGCTGGATCTTGCCGGCCTCGTAAGCGGCCTGCACCTTCTGCTGGCTGCGCATGCCGAACCGATCGGCGCGCTCCTTCGTGAGGTGCGGGAAGCGGTCGTGGATCCGCTCGGCCGTGACACCCATGTTGAGCGCGCCCGGGTCGACCATCCGCTCCGCGACGAAGCGCGGGTTGGGGTCGGCGTTGGCGCCGATCGGGTGGCGACCCATGTGCTCGACGCCGCCCGCGAGGGCGAGGTCGTACATGCCGACGCCGATCGAGGCGCCCATGGTCGTGACGGCCGTCATGGCGCCGGCGCACATGCGCTCGATCGCCAGGCCGGGCACGGTCTGGGGGAGACCCGCGAGGATCGCGGTGCTGCGCCCCAGCGTCAGTCCCTGGTCGCCCGTCTGCGACGTCGCGGCGATCGCCACGTCATCGATCCGGTCCTTCGGCACATCCGCGTTGCGCTCCATGAGCCCGATCATCGCCTTCACGACGAGATCGTCCGCGCGGGTGTTCCAGTACATGCCCTTCTCGCCGGCGCGCCCGAAGGGCGTCCTGACACCGTCGACGAAGTAGACATCCGAGAGCTCGGCCACTCTGCCTCCCAAGATTCGAGTGATCCCAGCCTATGGGGATCCTGCAACGCCGGGGCCAACCGGTTGGGGAGTACCTACGAAGCCGCGTCCGCCGGTTCGGGGGCCTCTTGCACCGGATGGACAAACGCCTCCGCGATGATGGGCGCGGTGAGTTCCACCTGCCACGGCCGCGCGCCGAGCGCCCGCAGCGCGTCGGCGACGGCGTCGGCCGTGATCGGCGTCGGCGGCTCCCACGCCACGCGCCGCAGCACCTCGGGCGTGAGCAGGTTCTCGGTGGGCATCTCGATGCGCTCGGCGAGCTCGGCGACGGCCGGGCGGGCCGAGCGCAGCCGCGCGTCGGCCTCCGGGTTGCGGTCGCGCCACGCCTTGGGCGGCGGCAGCGTGTCGGATCCCGGGAGGCGGTCCGGCGGCACGTCGCTCGTCGTGCGGCCCGCATCGAGCGCCGCCCACCAGCGATCGAGCTGGGTGCGGCTGGCGCGGCCGGTGAAGTCCTTCAGGGCCGCGAGCTGCGCCTTCGAGGTGGGCGCGGCGAGCACCGCGGCCACGAGGGCGCGGTCGGGCACGAGGCGCCCGGGTGCGACGTCCTGCTCCTGCGCCAGCCGCTCGCGCGAGAGCCACAGCTCGCGGGCGATCGCCAGGCCGCGGCGGCCGCGCACCTGGTGCAGGCCGCTGAGGCGCCGCCACGGATCCGCGCGCGGCGGCTTGGGCTCGCGCAGGCGCACCTCCTCGAACTCCTGGCGCGCCCACTCGGTCTTCCCCGACGCCTCGAGAGCCTCGACGAGGACGTCGCGCACGTCGACGAGGTGCTCGACGTCGAGCGCCGCGTACTCGAGCCAGGCCTGCGGCAGGGGGCGCGTGGACCAGTCGGCGGCGGAGTGCTCCTTCTTCAGCACGACGCCGATGGCCTGCTCCGTGACCGCGGCGAGCCCCACGCGGGGCCAGCCGAGCAGGCGCGCCGACAGCTCGGTGTCGAAGATCGACGGCGGGCGCAGGCCCAGCCCGGCGAGCGAGGGCAGATCCTGACTCGCGGCGTGCAGCACCCACTCGACGTCGCCGATCGCCGCCTGCAGCGCCGAGAAGTCGCCGATCGGCGGCGGGTCGAAGAGGAACAGCCCCGCGCCGCGACGGAACATCTGCACGAGATAGGCGCGCTGGGAGTAGCGGAAGCCCGATGCGCGCTCCACATCCACGGCCACAGGGCCCTCGCCGCCGGCGATCCGCTCGGCCGCGTCCGTCAGTCCCTCCGGGGTGTCGATCACCCGGTAGTCAGTCACGTTCCGCCTTCCTGGCCCCGAAGACCGCGATCTGCTCGGATCCCGGGGGCAGACCGGCGAGCATGCACACGAGCTCGGCCCACGCCTCGATGTGATCGCGCGGGTCGCCCTCGGGGGTCCACGACGCGCGCAGCTCGATCTGCGCGCCGTCTCCCTCCTCGGCGAGCCCGCCGAACCCCGTCGAGAGGATCTTCGTGGCCGTGCCCGATGCCGAATGGTACGCCGCCCCGCGCGTCTCCAGCGCATCGATGAGCCAGGACCACGTCACATCCGCCAGCAGGGGATCCGTCCCGATCTCGGGCTCGAGGGGCGCCTGCGCGAACGAGACGATGCGGAACGGGCCGCCCCAGGACGACGGCTCGGCGGGATCGTGCAGCAGGATGAAGCGGCCGGTGCCGTACGGGGAGTCGCCGTGCGCGTCGGGGCGGACGTCGCCGGCGACGGCCAGCGAGAACGGCGCGACCCCCTGCGGGGAGGGGATCTCGCGCACCGCGAAGTCGCTGCGGAACGCGGCGGCCCGCAGGCGCGCCTCCGCGTGGGCGAAGGCGTCCGGAACCGGACCGTGGTCTGTCACGCCGACAGATTAGAGTGAGGGGGTCATGAAGCACTCCAGGCGCGCCGCACCCCTCGGCGTCGGGCTGCTGCTCGCCGCGACCGGCATCGGGCTGGTCGCCGGGGCGATCGGCACCGTCGCCGCGCGCATCGCCCGCGTGGCGCGCGTCGTCGTGACCCCGGCCATGCGGGTGGCCGACGTCGAGGTTCACGCCGTCGACACCGCGGCCCAGACCATCACGCTCTCGCGCACGCCCGACACGGAGCTGCCCGGCCGCTACGGGCTGTTCACGAGCGGCACGACCGACTACCTCAAGATCGGCGCCGTGCTGCGCAGCGACGAGGAGACGGTGACGCGCAAGCTCCTCACGCACATCGGGCGAGGGGCGTCGATCGGCCGGCCCGCCGCGTTCAGCGGGTGGTACTTCGAGTCGCCGGCCGAGCTGCACGTGCCATACCGGGAGGTCGAGGTGACCACGCCGATCGGCGACGCCCCGGCGTGGCTCGTGCCCGCGGGCGTCGGCGAGGAGGGCACCGGCGAGACGTGGGCGGTCGTCGTGCACGGTCGGGGCACGCAGCGCGCCGAGACGATCCGCGCCGTTCCCGCATTCCGCGAGGCGGGCATCACGTCGCTGCTGATCTCGTATCGCAACGACGGCGTCGCGCCGAAGAGCACGACAGGCCTCTACGGGCTCGGCACGACCGAGTGGCCCGACGTGGAGGCCGCGATCGAGTTCGCGCTCGCGCACGGCGCCCGGCGCATCGTTCTGATGGGCTGGTCGATGGGCGGGGCCATCGCGCTGCAGACGCTCGTGAACACGGCGCACCACGACGCGATCGCCGGTCTCATCCTGGAGTCCCCGGTCGTCGACTGGCGCACCGTGCTGCGCTTCCAGGCGCGCGCCATGGGCATGCCGCCGCTCGCCGCCAGCGCGACGATGGGCATGCTCGAATCGGGCATCGCGTCGCGCGTGCACCGGATCGGGCGGGTCATCGACTTCGATGCGCTCGACATGGTCGCCCGCGGCGTGGAGCTGGACCGTCCGATCCTCATCCTGCACAGCGACGACGACGGATACGTGCCGGCGGACGCCTCGCGGCGCCTGGCGGAGCTGCGTCCCGACATCGTGACGCTCGTGCCGTTCACGACCGCACGCCACACCAAGCTCTGGAACTACGACGAGGCGCGCTGGAACACCGCGATCCGCGACTGGCTGGCCGCGAACGCCCTCGCGCCTGAGACGGACTGAGCGCGCCGGCTCCCGCGCACCGGGGGAGCCGTGCCCCCGGTAGACTCGGGCATCATGACCCAGGCCCCCGCCGGCATCGCCACCGTCCGCCTCGCGGAGCGTCAGCCTCAGCTGACGGGGGAGGAGATGCTCGGGAGCCTCGTGCCCCCGCCGCAGTTCGACGACGCGACGTTCGAGTCCTACCGCGTCGACGCCGACCACCCCTCCCAGCAGGAGGCGAAGGAGCTGCTGTCGGCGTTCGCGATGGGCGCCCAGCCCGCCAAGCGCGGGCTCTTCTCGCGCAAGCCGAAGGCGCCCGAGACGAAGCCGGGCGTCTACCTGGACGGCGGCTTCGGCGTGGGCAAGACCCACCTGCTGGCCGCGATCTATCACGCCGTGCCCGCCCGCCGGAAGTACTTCGGATCGTTCATCGAGTACACGGCCCTCGTGGGCGCGCTCGGCTACAAGAACACCGTCGAGCTGCTGCGCGGCTCGGCGCTGCTGTGCATCGACGAGTTCGAGCTCGACGACCCGGGCGACACGATGGTCATGACGCGCCTGCTCGGCGAGCTCGTCGCGACCGGCACGCGCCTGGCGGCCACGAGCAACACCCCGCCGAACGCGCTGGGCGAGGGCCGCTTCGCCGCGCAGGACTTCCTGCGCGAGATCCACGCGATGGCCGACAGCTTCCAGACGATCCGCATCGACGGCGTCGACTTCCGCCAGCGCTCGCTCGACGGCGAGGCGCGCGTGCTGGGGGATGACGAGTACGCCCCGACCCTCGCGGCCGTCGGCGGCACCGTCTCGGACGACGGCTTCGAGGAGCTGATCGCGCACCTCGCGCACGTGCACCCCTCCCGCTACATCCGGCTCATCGACGGCATCCGCGCCGTGGGGCTGCGAGACGTGCGGCGCATCACGGATCAGTCGGAGGCGCTGCGCTTCGTCGCGTTCGTCGACCGCGTGTACGACGCGCAGCTGCCGATCCGCGCCACCGGGGCGCCGCTGCACGAGGTGTTCAGCGACGAGATGCTCGCCGGCGGGTACCGCAAGAAGTACCTGCGCGCGATCTCGCGCCTGGTCGCCTCCACGCATTCCTGAGCGATCCGGGAGCGGATGCGCGGCGGTGCGAAACGTGGAATTAACGTGCGGGCGGGTGACGTAACAGGCCCGTAACCCGCGCGGGTGCCCGGTGGTAAAGCGGGCGGGACAGGATCGGAGCGATCCGGTCGAGCGCTCCATATCGACCTCAGCTCACCGGTGTCCTGCTACCCGAACCACTAAGGAAACACATGAGCGACGGACAACTCGCCTGGACGATGATCGCCACGGCGCTGGTGCTTTTCATGACGCCCGGTGTGGCGTTCTTCTACGGCGGTCTGGTCAAGGCCAAGAGCGTCGTGAGCATGATGATGATGAGCTTCGGCGCGCTGGGTCTCATCGCCGTGCTCTGGGTGCTGTACGGCTTCAACATGACCGCGGTCGACAGCCCGTGGGCGTTCGCCGGCAACCCCTTCTCCGACTTCGGCCTCGCGTCGCTGGCCACGACCGACACGACGGGCGAGGGCCTCGTGCTCTCGGCGTTCGGCGCGACGCTCGCCATCATCACCGTCGCCCTGATCTCGGGCGCGATCGCCGACCGCGCAAAGTTCTGGTCGTGGATGCTCTTCGCCGGCCTGTGGGCCACGATCGTGTACTTCCCCGTCGCGGCCTGGGTGTGGGGCGGCGGCTGGATCTACAGCCTCGGCGAGATGATGTTCCCCGAGTCGGGCGTCGCCGTCATCGACTGGGCGGGCGGCACCGCGGTGCACATCAACGCGGGTGCCGCGGCCCTGGCGCTGGCGCTCGTGCTCGGCAAGCGCGTCGGCTTCCAGAAGGGCATCAACAAGCCGCACAGCGTGCCGCTGGTGATGCTCGGCGCCTCGGTGCTGTGGTTCGGCTGGTTCGGCTTCAACGCCGGCCTCACGGCCGCGCCCCTCGGTGAGGACGGCAACGTCGGCACGGGCCTGATCATCGTCAACACGCTCGTGGCCCCGGCCGCGGCGGTCATCGGCTGGATCGCAGTCGAGAAGTTCAAGGACGGCAAGTCCACCTCCGTGGGCGCCGCCTCGGGCGCCGTCGCCGGTCTCGTCGCCATCACCCCGGCGTGCGCCAACCTGACGCCGCTCGCGGCGATCATCCTCGGCCTCATCGCCGGCGCCGTCTGCGCCCTCGCGATCGAGCTCAAGTGGAAGCTGGGCTACGACGACTCGCTCGACGTGGTCGGCGTGCACCTGGTCGGCGGCCTCATCGGAACGCTGTACCTCGGCTTCGCGGCGATCGACACCGGCCTGTTCACGGGCGGCGGCTTCGAGCAGCTCGTGGTGCAGTTCATCGGCGCCGTCGGCACGCTCGTCTACTCGTTCGTCATCGCCTGGATCCTGGGCTTCGCGATCGAGAAGACGATCGGCTTCCGCATCAAGAACGAGGACGAGCTCGCCGGTGTCGACACGGTCGTGCACGGCGAGGAGGGCTACGCGTACGAGGTCAAGTGACCTCCTCCGCCAGCGATTCCCGAGCGAGGGCGTCCCGGTTCCGGCCGGGGCGCCCTCGCTCGTGCGTGCGCCGCGGCGGCGCGCACGCGACAGCCGCCGCGGTGCGGGGGCGACAGTAGGCTCTCGGCATGGCCCGCAACGGAATCCTCGGCGCCCTGGCCGGCGCCGCGCTCGACCTGCTCGCCTCCGCGCTGCGCAAGGACGGCGGGGGCGGTGCGCGGCGCGCTCCCACCCGGCGACGCCGCACCTCCGAGGAGCTGCCGTCGCTGTCGACGACCGACACCGTCGAGGTCAACCCGCACGGGGTGCCCGACCTGCGCCTGAGCTACGCGCCGGACCGCGACGGCGCGCCCGACGCCGGCGAGGTCGTGTGGACATGGGTGCCGTACGAGGAGGGCGACGGCCGCGGCAAGGACCGCCCCGTGCTCGTGATCGGCGCTCACACGGCCGATCGCGTCTACGCCATCAAGCTCACGAGCCGCTCGCACGACGGCGATCGGGAGTTCCTGCCGCTCGGATCCGGGCCGTGGGATGCGAAGGGGCGGCCGTCGTGGGCCGACCTCGACCAGCTCTACAGCGTGCACGTCGGCGGCATGCGCGGCGAGGCGGCCGCGCTCGATCTCGAGCGCTTCACCCTCGTCGCGCGGCGGCTGCAGCAGCGCTACGGCTGGTCGGCGGGGGAGTGAGCGCGTCGCCGTGACGCGCGCGGGATCCGCCCGTGTGGGGAGTCGCGTCGCGGATCGGGTAGTATCGATGTCGGCCCGCTCGCGGGCCCCCTCCGCATCGCGGATCGGGCGATTGGCGCAGTTGGTTAGCGCGCTTCCTTCACACGGAAGAGGTCGTGGGTTCGAGTCCCGCATCGCCCACCGAAACCTTGGAAACCCCCTGGCCACCCGGCCGGGGGGTTTCTCGTTGCGGCGGCGCAGGTGAACGGAGCGTGACGCGCCCGAGATGCGGGCTCGGTTTGGAGCCGCGACGGGAATCGCCTATAGTCATATGAGTCGCCGGGGAGATCCGGAGACAACGCGGATGTAGCGCAGTTGGTAGCGCATCACCTTGCCAAGGTGAGGGTCGCGAGTTCGAGTCTCGTCATCCGCTCGAGTGCAGGGCCTCCTTCGGGAGGAGCCCGGCATGCGGGTAAATTCGAATCCCCCGCGGTGGCGTGGCCGAGAGGCTAGGCACCGGCCTGCAAAGCCGTTTACACGGGTTCGAATCCCGTCGCCACCTCGTTAAAATTGAACAGCTCTCTTGAGCGCGATTAGCGCAGCGGTAGCGCGCTTCCCTGACACGGAAGAGGTCACTGGTTCGATCCCAGTATCGCGCACCGAACGAAACCCCCGGCCCGCCGGGGGTTTTCTGCGTTGCGGGGCTGAGGATGCGGGGAGGGGACGATCCCTCCCCGCATCGCTCAGACGGCCAGGTGCTCGTCGCCGCCGCGCCGGCGCGAGGCGTGCGAGCGGCCGAGCAGCACGCCGAGCGCGATCATGGTGACCGCGAGCACGAGGTGCAGCCAGTTGTCGGCCGTGTTGAGGGGCACGAAGTTGGCGCCGTGGTCGTGCGGCACGAACAGGCCGTACAGCCAGATCACGGCGTACACCGCGCCGCCCCAGATGAGGTACTGCTTGGAGGCGCCGAACGCGCGCGCCACGGCGACGCCGGCGACGCCGTACAGCAGGTGGACGATGTTGTGCAGGATCGAGACCTGGAAGATCCCGAGCAGCATCGCCTCCGACTCGTGCCCGGCGAACTGCATCGTCTCCATGCCGGTCGTCAGACCGGGGATGAATCCGCCGATCCCGACGATCAGGAAGACGACCCCGTAGACGAGGGCGACCTTCTGCACGGGCGTCTCCGCGAAGCGCCCGGTTCCTGCGTTCCGTGCCGTGGTCATGATGTGTCCTCTCTCGCTCGCGGCCGATCCGCGGTAGCTCAGGCAAGCACCGCCGGGCGGGCACCGGCGAGGGCCTTGACGCGGATGGTCGCTTCGGGCAGGGCCTCAGTCGGCGCGCGCATCGCCGTCGCTCCAGCGCAGCGCGGCCAGCGGGGGCGGCGTCTCGAGCTGCGGCCGCGGGGCGTCGTCGGGCAGGCCGTTCTCCTCCACGACGAGCACCCGCGCGCCCGAGAGCAGCGCCGCGCGGGCGAGCGCCTCGGCGAGGGGGACGGGCGCGATCCGCTCGGCGCCGACCGCCTCCCCGTCGGCCACCCACGGCGGGCCGTCGAGGGCGTCGAGCGTCTCGGTCGCGTCGAGCATCCGGGCATCGAGCAGCAGCGTGTCGACCCGCGCCTGCTGCAGGGCCGCGATCACGTCGGCAGTGCCGCGGGCGCCCGAGGCGCCGCCGCCGGCCGATGCCCGGTCGACGACCGCGTCCAGATCCGCGCGCATCGCGCGATCGATGGCCTCGGCGATGGCGGTGTCGCGCGCCCCGCCGTCGGCGCCCGCCGCCCGCGTGTGGGCGTCGACCTCGACCACGCGACCGGTCAGCGCGGGGCCGAGCTGGTCGCGCAGCAGCTGCCGCGCGCGCACGTCGCCCGCGATCACGACGAACCGTGGCGCGTGCTCGCGCGCGAGGCGCTCGACGGCCTCGGCCACCTCGCCCTGGGTCTGCGCCCAGATCTCCTCGGAGTGCTGCTGGTACCGCAGGTGCGACCAGCCGCCGGCCTGCACCTTGGGCAGGCTGTCGGTGCGGCCCTCGACGTCCTCCGACGCCTCGATGCGCGCCCGGCCCGCGCGCTCCACCCGCACCTGCGCGCCCTCGCGGCCCGTCTCGACGACGAGGTAGCGCAGATCGGCGGCGCGATGGCGCAGCAGCGGCAGCACGCACGGCAAGGGGCCGTGCCCGATGAGCTCCGGCCCGAGGCGGGGCCCCAGGAATCGCTCGTCCGCCTCGATCCGTCCGTCCCGCGCCAGCAGGTAGCGCACCGAGGGGCTGGGCAGCCCGCCGTCCTCGTCGAGCGCCTCCTGGATCGCCTCGACATCGCGCGGGGGTGCGGCGCACTCGGCGAGCCGATCCGTCACGGTGCGCCGGCGGGATCGTTCGGTGGGCTGCGGCTCGTCGCCGTGCCCCTCGACGTAGGCGTACGTCCACGGCCCCTGCTGGGCCAGCAGCGCGGCGAGGTCGACGCCGTCAGTCATCGGCCGCCTCCTCGTCGCCGCGCTCGCCGGCGTCGTCGCCGCGGAAGGCCCGCTCCACCTCCGGGTCGTCGGTGTCGTCGGGCAGCGGCTCGCTCTCGCGGAACGGCTCGGCGTGCGGGCTGCCGTGGCCCTGCACCATGCCGCGCGTCTCCTGCTCGAGCTGCTCGTCGACCCGGGGACCGTGCGTCGTGTTGCCACGCTGGGCGTCGCTCATGTCGTCTCCCTTCGTCGGTGTCCCTCGACGCTAGGTCGGGGGCGGCAGCGGGAGCGATCGGGTTGACGGCCCGAGGGGCGGTCGCTAGGCGTGTCGGCGCGGACGGGGAGGCGGTGGCGGTCGGGTCAGATGCCCTGCATCGTGAACGCCCGCGCGAGCGCGGTGCGCGCCGGCGGCCGGGCCAGCACGCGGACGGCCGCGTCCCGGGCGAGCCGGCGCGTGCCGCTGACCGGGGCGCCCATGGCCATGTTGAAGGCCGCGCGCCGCATGGCGACGCCGGCCGCGCGTCGTCGCCGCCCCTCGTAGCCGAGGAACGGGGCCGGCGGCGCGCCGCGCTCGAGGGCGTCGAGGAGGGTCGCGGCGAGGTCGACGGCACCCACCCAGCCGAGGTTCATGCCCTGCCCGCCGATCGGGCTCACCTCGTGGGCCGCGTCGCCGACGAGCGCCACGCGACCGAGAGCGAGCCGCTCGCTCACCCGCTGGCGCGCCGTGAACGGGCTGGGCGCGCTGAGGCGGCGCTCCGCCACGCGCACACCGACGCGCCGACTCAGGAGCGCGGCGAACGCCTCGGCGTCGTCGGGGGCGGCGGCGCGCGGCACCCGGATCACCCAGCGGCGCAGCCCGCCGGGCAGGGGGAACGACTCGACCACGCCGTCGGGCTCCAGGTGGATGACGGCCTCGTCCTCGGCCGCCCCGCGCCACCCGTAGGCGTCGGCCATCACGTAGTCGGCCGCGCCGCCGCGGGGCCGGGTGGTGATGCCCAGCATGTCGCGCACCGGGCTGCGCACGCCGTCGGCTGCGACGACGTAGCGGGCCGCGAGCGGATCGGATCCGGTGAGGTCGAGTCGGACGTCGCCGGCGGACTGCCGCAGGCCCGTCACGGCCCGGCCGCGCCGCAGCGCCCCGGGAGCCAACGCGGCCAGCCGCTCCTCGAGCAGCGCCTCGGTGCGGTCCTGCGGCAGCGAGAGTACGGGCCGTCCCTCGAACCGCAGCCGGCCGAGTTCGCGCTCACCGCACAGCGCCAGCCCGCGGCGGATCGGTGCGGCCTCCGCGCGCACGGCACGCCCCACACCGGCGCCGTCGAGGGCGGCCAGCCCCGGCGGATGCACACCGATCGCGCGCGGCAGCCCCGCCGGGCGCTCTCGGCGCTCGCAGACGGCGACGTCCACGCCGTCGCGCGCGAGCAGGCACGCGAGCAGCAGGCCGACGGGCCCGGCTCCGACGACGGTGACGTCGGCGGAGCGGCTCACGTCGCGCCCCACACGAGCTCCCACCGCGAGGGGAACCCGCGCCGCACGCGCCATCCCCGGGGCGCCAGCGCGGCGGCCTCGTCGGCCGTGCGGCTGCGGCGGATCGAGGTGAGCCCGTCCGGGCGGATGTAGGTGCCGCGCAGCGGGCCCGCCTGCAGCGGCCAGGTGGCGGCGGCGAAGGCGGCGTACGCGAACCGCGAGCGCTCGATGTCGGCGTGCACCGCGATGCCGCCGGGGGCCACGAGCGCCGCGGTGTCGTCGAGGAGCCCCTCGACCTCGTGGTCGCTGAGGTGGTGCAGCACGTGGTTCGACACGACGACGTCGAACCGCTCGCCCGCCACGCGCAGATCGCGCGTGGACGCGGCGCGCAGCTCGAGGCCCGGCGCGGCGGCGCGGCGACGGGCGTAGGCGATGGCGCGCGGATCGGGATCGATCGCGACGACGCGCACCTCGCGGTCGTCGCGCCGCGCCCAGCGCACCAGGCGGTGCGGCAGGTCCGCTCCTCCCGTGCCGACGTCCAGCACCCGGCAGGGGCGATCCCGAGGCAGCCGCGGCCGGATCCACCGCCGGTAGATGGCGCGCTGGCCGGAGACGACCGCGTTGACGAGCGGAAAGCGCCGGTAGGTGCGCTCGAGGGCGCGGAGGTCGCAGGCAGGATCGTCCATGAGCTCGCGGGCCTCCGCGTCGCGCTCGGCGAGGAAGGCTGTCACCTCAGCCCCGCACGGTCAGCAGCGCGGACTCGACCGTGAGGCCGGGGCCGAACGCCATGGCGGCGACGCGGTCACCATCGGCGGCGGGGGAGTCGAGCACGCGGCGCAGCACGAACATCACGGTCGCGCTCGACATGTTGCCGTACTCGCGCAGCACCGCGCGCGGCGGCGCGAGCTGATCCTCGCGCAGCCCCAGGGCCGATTCCACGCGATCGAGGATGCTCCGCCCGCCCGGGTGCACGGCCCAGTGCGCGATGGCGTCCGCGGCGGTGCCGGCCTCGAGCGCCGACGCGAGCTCGCGCTCGTGGGCGAAAAGGGGCTCGACGGCGCCGATGACGTGCTCGCCGATGATCGAGGGCACGGCGTTCGACAGGCCGATCTCGAAGCCGTGGTCGCCGATCCGCCAGGCCATGTCGCCCTCGCCCTCCGGCGTGATCCGCGTGGCGAAGCGATCCAGCCCCAGCACGCGGGTGCCGGGCACGGGCGGGCAGCTCGTGACGACGCCGGCGGCGGCACCGTCGGCGAAGAGGGAGGTGGCGACGATCGTGTCCGGATCGTCGGACGCGCGAAGGTGCAGCGTGCACAGCTCGACGCTGATGACGAGCACGACGGCCCGCGGATCGGCCTTGCACAGCTGCGCCGCGAGCCGCAGGGCCGGCATGGCGGCGTAGCAGCCCATGAAGCCCAGGTGGTAGCGCTGCACCCCGGGGCGCATGCCGAGTTCCCGTGCCACCTGGAAGTCGGGGCCGGGCGCGTAGAAGCCCGTGCACGAGACGGTGATGACGTGGGTGACGCGATCGGCCTCGAGCCCGGCCGACTCCAGCGCCGCCCGGCCGGCGTCGACGTAGAGGCGGCTCGCGTGCGCCGCGTAGACGTCGTTGCGGGCGCGGGTGCCCGGCAGCAGCAGCTCGCCGGAGGCCTGGTCGAAGAACACCGGCGCCTCGCCGTCCTCTCGGGGGCGCCTGCTCAGCTCCTCGAGCACCGTGTGCCGCGTCTCGATCCCCGATTCCCGGAAGGCGGTGGACACGATCCGGCTGCCGAGTCGGCTCAGTCCGGGTTGGGCGGCGAAGACGTCGCGCACCTCGTCCTGGACGAGCACGGTCGGGGGCACGACGGTGGACAGTCCCTGGAGCGTCACGGTCATGCCCGCGAGCGTAGTGAGCGGCCGGCGGGGTCGGCAGGGGCTTGCATCCCGGCGGCCGACCTGGTTGGCGGGCGTCGCGCCCACGTGCCGCCCGCGATCCACTGATGAGCCCGCGGCGGGGCGCCGATCTCGTTACCCTGAAGGGACGGGCCGCCACACCGGCCGGCGCGAGGCGAGCGGAGGACGAGATGAGCGACGAGACGCGCGACGACGAGCTGCCCGACGACGTGATCGAGTTCGCGAACCGCCTCTTCGACCTCGCGCGCGAGGGCGACGAGCGCCTGCTCGGCTACATCGACGAGGGCGTGAGCGCCGACCTCACCAACGCGGCCGGCGACACGCTCCTCATGCTCGCGGCGTACAACGGGCACCTCGCCCTCGTCGAGGGGCTCATCGCGCGCGGCGCCGACGTGAACCGCCTGAACGACCGCGGCCAGTCTCCCGTGGCGGGCGCGGTGTTCAAGGGCCACGACGAGGTCACCGCCGCGCTCGCCGCGGCCGGCGCCGACCTCGACGCCGGCACGCCGAGCGCCCGCGCCACGGCCGACATGTTCGGCCGCCAGCTGCCCGGCTGATCCGCTCAGTCGCGGGTCTGCCCGGCTGATCCGCTCAGTCGCGGGCGTGCGGATCGGTGGCGTTGACCGCCTCGACCGCCTGGTCGTACTCGCCGCGCACCTCGGCGAACCGCAGGAACTTCACGCGCTCGACGAGGATCTCGTGCGCCTCGGGCTGCGTCTCGAGCAGCGAGAGCACCTCGTCGGCGAACTCGTCGAGCGGCATCGCGAGCGGGTTCTCGGCCTGGCCGGGCATGAGATCGGTCTGCACCGAGGGCGGCACGACCTCGGTGACCGCCACGCCCGTGCCCTCCAGCTCGAGGCGGATCGACTCGCTCAGCATGTGCACGAACGCCTTGCTCGCGTTGTAGGTGGGCGTGGGCCGCAGCGGCACCGAGGCCAGGCCGCTCGAGACGGTGACGATCGTGGCGGCGGGGCGGGAGCGCAGGTGCTCGACGAACGCGGCGATGAGCCGGATCGGGCCGAGCACGTTCGTCGTCACGATGCGCTCGGCGGTGTCGAGGAACGCCGGCGTGCGCCAGTCCTCGGGGACCATGATGCCCGCCATGAGGACGACGGCGTTCACCTCGGGCCAGCGCGCGATGACCTCGGCCGAGGCGGCGCGGATGCTCTCGGGGTCGGTGGTGTCGATCCGCACGGTGCCGAAGCCGTGCTCGGCGGCGAGGCGGCCGAGCAGCTCCTGCCGCCGGCCGCCGATGATCACGGTGCTGCCGCGGTCCTGCAGGCGGCGCGCGAGGGCGAGCCCGATGCCGCTCGTGGCGCCGGGGATGAAGACGGTGTCTCGTGTGATGTCCATGCGCTCCAGCGTGCGCGCGCCGCGCGAGCGGCGGGAGAGACCCGCGGATCGGGGGATCGGCGATCCCTGGCTCGCGGCGGCCGCGGCGCGCATGATGGACGGATGGAACGCACCGAGCTGGCCGACTTCCTGCGCCGCCGCCGCGGACAGCTGCAGCCGGGCGATCTCGGACTGCCACCCGGTGCCCGCCGCCGCGCGACCGGGCTGCGGCGCGAGGAGGTGGCGCAGCTCACGGGCATGTCGGTCGACTACTACACGCGCCTCGAGCAGGCCAGGGGACCGCAGCCCAGCACCCAGATGCTGCAGGCGCTCGCCCGCACGCTGCGGCTCACGGCCGACGAGCGCGACTACGTCTTCCGCTTGGCCGGGCACGCGGCGCCGGATCGGTCCGGCGACGCCGGGCACGTCGCGCCCGGCCTGATGCGCGTGCTCGACCGCCTCGACGACACGCCCGCGCTCATCCTGACGAGCCTGGGCGAGACGCTCGTCGCCAACCGGCCGGCGGTCGCGCTGTTCGGCGATCACACCGCCCGCACGGGCTGGGACCGCAGCGACATCCATCGCTGGTTCGCCGATCCGGCCTCGCGCACCCTGTATCCCGAGGACGATCGCGAGCGGCAGTCGCGCGCGCTCGTGGCCAACCTGCGCGCGGCGTACGGGCTCGGGGGCGCGCGCTCGCGGGCGGGCGAGCTCGTGTGCGTGCTGCGCGCGACGAGCGAGGAGTTCGCCGGCCTGTGGGAGCGGCACGAGGTGGCGCGCCGCTTCGAGGACCACAAGACGCTCGTGCATCCCGAGCTGGGGCCGATCGACGTGGATTGCCAGGCGCTGTTCACCGAGGACCAGTCGCAGACGCTCCTCGTGCTCACGGCGCCGCCGCGCACCGAGGCGTGGGAGAAGCTGCGCCTGCTCGCCGTGCTGGGCCAGCAGCGCTTCGCGGGCGCGCCGGGCGCGACCCCCGCCGCGCCGTAGGATTGACGGGTGAGCACCGGATTCGATCTGTTCCCCGACAAGAACGTCGTCGCCATGCGCGTCGACGGCGACCTCAAGGACCTCGCGACGGAGGTCACGGACACGCAGACGGTCGAGCCGGTGACGATCGACAGCGAGGACGGCCTGAACATCCTGCGCCACTCGACGGCGCACGTGCTCGCGCAGGCGGTGCAGACGATCAACCCCGCCGCGAAGCTGGGCATCGGGCCGTTCATCCAGGACGGCTTCTACTACGACTTCGGCGTGGACGAGCCCTTCACGCCCGAGGACCTCAAGGCGATCAAGCGCGAGATGCAGCGCATCGTCAAGGAGGGCCAGCGCTTCGTGCGCCGCGCCGTGACCGACGACGAGGCACGCGCCGAGCTCGCCGACGAGCCGTTCAAGCTCGAGCTCATCGGGCTGAAGGGCGGCACGAAGGAGGCCGCGGAGGGCGCCTCGGTCGAGGTGGGCGCCGGCGAGCTCACGATCTACGACAACGTCGACGCCAAGACGGGCGAGACGAAGTGGAAGGACCTCTGCCGCGGCCCGCACGTGCCCTCCACCCGCATGGTCGGCAACGGCTGGGACATCCTGCGCATCGCCGGCGCCTATTGGCGCGGCAGCGAGAAGAACCCGCAGCTGCAGCGCATCTACGGCACCGCGTGGCCAAGCAAGGACGAGCTCGTCGCGTACAAGAACCGCCTCGAGGAGGCGGCTCGCCGCGATCACCGCAAGCTCGGGCGCGAGATGGACCTGTTCTCGTTCCCGGACGAGATCGGCTCGGGGCTGTCGGTGTGGCACCCCAAGGGCGGCATCGTGCGCGGCGAGATGGAGCAGCACGCCCGCCGCCGTCACATCGAGAACGGCTACAGCTACGTCTACACGCCGCACATCACGAAGAAGGATCTCTTCGTCACCTCGAACCACCTCGTCACGTACGGCGAGGGGATGTGGCCCCCGATCCGCATGGACGAGGAGCGCGACGACGAGGGCAACGTCACCAAGCAGGGCGTCGACTACTACCTGAAGCCGATGAACTGCCCCATGCACATCCTCATCTACCGCGAGAAGGCGCGCTCGTACCGCGAGCTGCCGCTGCGCCTGGCCGAGAACGGCACGGTCTACCGCAACGAGCTCTCGGGCGCGCTGCACGGCCTCACGCGCGTGCGCGGCTTCACGCAGGACGATGCGCACATCTTCGTCACGCGCGAGCAGATCGCCGAGGAGGTCGCCCACGTGCTGGCCTTCGAGATCGACCTGCTGAAGGACTTCGGCCTCACCGACTTCCGGCTCGAGCTGTCGATGCGCGACGACGAGAAGGAGAAGTGGATCGGCGACGAGGAGATCTGGGCCACCGCCACCGACGCGCTCCGCGACGTCGCGCGGTCCACGGGCCTCGACCTCGTCGAGGAACCGGGCGAGGCCGCGTTCTACGGCCCGAAGATCGACCTCAAGGTGACCGACGCCATCGGCCGCTCGTGGCAGCTGTCGACCGTGCAGCTGGACTTCAACCTGCCCGAGCGCTTCGGGCTGGAGTACACGGCCGCCGACGGATCCAAGCAGCGCCCGATCATGATCCACCGCGCGCTGTTCGGATCGATCGAGCGGTTCTTCGCGATCCTGCTCGAGCACTACGCCGGCGACTTCCCGGTGTGGCTCGCGCCCGTGCAGGTGATGGGCGTCCCCGTCGCCGACGAGTTCGGCGACTACCTGCAGGACGTCGTGAACCGGCTCAGGGCGGCCGGCGTGCGCGCCGAGGTCGACCACTCGGACGACCGCATGCAGAAGAAGATCCGCACGCACACGACGAGCAAGGTGCCGCTCATCCTCATCGCGGGCGAGCAGGACCGCTCGGCAGGCACGGTGTCGTTCCGCTTCCGCGACGGATCGCAGCGCAACGGCGTGCCGGTGGATGAGGCCGTCGCGCTCGTGACGGGGCTCATCGCGGCGAAGAAGCTCGTGCTGCGCGACGAGGACGCGACGCTCGCCGACGCGACGCTCGAGGGCGCGGCGTGACGGACGATCCGCGCGAGGAGTTCACCCAGCTCGAGCCGGAGAGCGACTTCGGCCGCGTGCCCGACGCGTTCCAGCGGCTGTGGACGCCGCACCGCATGGCGTACATCAATGCCGGCGCCGACGTGAACCGCGGCAGCGGCTGCCCGTTCTGCGCCGCGCCGGATCGCTCGGACGAGGACGGGCTCATCGTGCACCGCGGCGAGCACGCCTTCGTGCTGCTGAACCTCTTCCCGTACAACTCCGGTCACCTGCTCGTCTGCCCGTACCGGCACGTGGGTCAGTACGACGAGGCCACGATCGAGGAGACGGCGGAGATCGCGTACCTCACGCAGGTGGCGATGGGCGTCCTGCGCACGACGTCGCGCTGCGACGGCTTCAACATCGGCATGAACCAGGGCCAGGTGGCCGGCGCGGGCGTGGAGGAGCACCTGCACCAGCACATCGTGCCGCGCTGGGCCAGCGACGCGAACTTCTTCCCGATCATCGCGAAGACGAAGGCGCTGCCGCAGCTGCTGGGAGACGTCCGCACCGCGATCGCCGACGCCTGGCCCGCCTGATCCCTCAGCCGCGGGAGGCGGCGGCGATGCCGGCCGCGAGTCGCTCCTGGGCGGCGTCGTCGAGGTGGTGCGCGGTCACCCGCAGGTGGCGGGACGGGGCGGCGGCGCCGAGCGCGAACTCGTCGCCGGACCGGACGAGCCAGCCGCGCGCCCGCAGGCGCTCGGCGGCGTCGCGCGCGGGCGCGCCGACCGGCACCCACAGGCTCAGCCCGTCGCCGGGCGTGACCGCCATGCCGTGCGCGCGCAGGCGGGCGGCGAGGGCGGCGTTGCGCGCCGCGTAGTGCGCGCCGGCGCCCTCGATCGCCTCGCGGGTGGCGCGTTCGGACAGCAGGACGTGCGCGAGACGCTGGAGCAGGTGGCTCACCCAGGTCGTGCCGGGGCTGAGGCGCAGGGCGAGGCGGTCGGCGGTGTGCGGATCGGACGCCACGATCGCGAGCGACATGTCGGGGCCGAGGAACTTCGACACCGAGCGCACGAGCGCCCACCGGCGGTGGTCGGGACCGATCATCGAGCGGTACGGGTGCCGCGAGAGCAGCGAGTAGTGGTCGTCCTCGATGACGACCACGTACGGGTGCTCCGTCAGCACCTCGCGCAGCGCCGCGGCGCGCGCCTCGGACAGGCTCGCACCGGTCGGGTTCTGCGCCCGCGGCGTGCACACGACGGCCCGGGCGCCGTCGGCCAGCGCGGCGCGGAGCCCGTCGACGGTCATGCCCTCGTCGTCGACCGGAACCGGGATGGGCCGGTAGCCGGCGAGCCGCGCCGTGCGGATGGTCGCGAGATAGCAGGGGTCCTCGAGCGCGACGGCGTCGTCGCGCGTGAGCGCCTGCGCGAGCAGCCGCTCGACGGCATCGAACGCGCCGTTCGTGATCGTCAGCCGCATCGGATCCGGCACGTCGGGCGCGAGCCACTCCCGCGCCCACGCCTCGAGGCCCGGATCGATCACGCCATCGCCGTAGAGCACCGGGCGCGGCGCGAGGCGGGCGAGCGCGGGCTCGAGGCTCGGCAGCAGCGCGGGGTCGGGGTTCGCGGCGCCGACGTCGCGCAGCTCCGGGGCGCCCGGGCCCGGAACCGCCGAGGCGAACCCCTCCTGGGCGACGGGCGGGGCGCCCGCGATGCGGGTGCCGCCGCGGCCCTGCGAGACGACGAGCCCGGCCTGGGCGAGCTGGCGGTAGGCGGCGACGGCGGTGTTGCGGTTCACGCCGAGCTGCGCGGCCAGCGTGCGGACGGGCGGCAGGGCGTCGCCGGCGCGCAGCTCGCCGCGCTCCACGAGTCCGCGCACCGCATCGGCGATCTCGCCGGCCGTGCCACCCGTGATGCGCGGCGCGGTGGCCGCCGCGCCCGAGATGTCGCCGTGTGTCATCGTCGCCCAGCCTATGCGCCGCACGGTGCTACGTTATGGCCTAGGCCAAATCGGCCGGAGCGTGAGGAGAAGCAGGATGTCGGAGACCACCGGAACCGCGCGGGTCAAGCGCGGACTCGCCGAGATGCTCAAGGGCGGGGTCATCATGGACGTCGTCACCGCCGACCAGGCGAGGATCGCCGAGGACGCCGGCGCCGTCGCCGTGATGGCGCTCGAGCGCGTGCCCGCCGACATCCGGGCGCAGGGCGGGGTGGCCCGCATGAGCGATCCGGACCTCATCGACGGGATCATCGAGGCCGTCTCGATCCCCGTCATGGCGAAGGCGCGCATCGGGCACTTCGTCGAGGCGCAGGTGCTGCAGCAGCTCGGCGTCGACTACATCGACGAGTCCGAGGTGCTCTCGCCCGCCGACTACGCGAACCACATCGACAAGTGGGGCTTCACCGTGCCGTTCGTCTGCGGCGCGACGAACCTCGGCGAGGCGCTGCGGCGCATCACGGAGGGTGCGGCGATGATCCGCTCGAAGGGCGAGGCCGGCACGGGCGACGTCTCCGAGGCCACCCGCCACATCCGGCAGATCACCGGCGAGATCCGCGCGCTGGCGGCCAAGAGCGACGACGAGCTGTACGTCGCCGCGAAGGAGCTGCAGGCGCCCTACGAGCTGGTGGCCGAGGTCGCGCGCACCGGATCGCTTCCGGTCGTGCTGTTCACCGCCGGTGGCGTCGCCACCCCCGCGGACGCGGCGATGATGATGCAGCTCGGCGCGGACGGCGTGTTCGTCGGGTCCGGGATCTTCAAGTCGGGCGACCCGGCCGCCCGGGCGGCGGCGATCGTGAAGGCGACGACGTTCCACGACGACCCGTCGGTGATCGCCGAGGTCTCGCGCGGGCTGGGCGAGGCGATGGTCGGCATCAACGTGGCCGACGTGCCGGCGCCCCACCGGCTCGCCGAGCGCGGATGGTGAGCGCACCCGTCGTCGGCGTGCTCGCGCTGCAGGGGGATGTGCGCGAGCACGAGCGCGTGCTCGAGGGGCTCGGCGCGCGCGTGGTGCGCGTGCGCCGAGAGCCGGAGCTGCGCGAGGTCGGCGGGCTCGTGATCCCGGGCGGCGAGTCGAGCGTCATCGACAAGCTCGCGCGCTCGTTCGGCGTGCGAGACGCGATCGTCGAGCGGATCCGTGCCGGGATGCCCGTGTACGGCACGTGCGCGGGTCTCATCCTGCTGGCGGATCGGATCGCGGACGGCATCGAGGGACAGCAGACCTTCGGCGGCCTCGACGCGACGGTGCGGCGCAACGCGTTCGGGCGGCAGACGGAGTCTTTCGAGGCCGCGCTGGAGGTGCCCGCGCTGGGGGAGGCGCCCGTGCACGCGGCCTTCATCCGCGCGCCCGTGGTCGAGGGGATCGGCGCGGGCGTCGACGCGCTGGCGAGGACGCCGGACGGGCGGATCGTCGCGGTGGAGCAGGGGCCGTTGCTCGGCACGGCCTTCCACCCCGAGGTGACGGGTGACACGCGCTTCCACGCGCGGTTCCTCGAGCGCGTGCGGGTTTAGCGCCGTGGCTCGACGCGGATGCGGGCGGTTGCGGTGGTCGCTTCAGCTCCGGCGCTGCGCGCCTCCGTACAGCAACCGTGGGGTAGGCGTCGGTTGACGCCGATCGGTTGCTGAACGGAGCGGCCGGAGGCCGCGGAGATGAAGCGACCAGTCGAACCCGGGCGCCGAGGGCGCGATCAGCGGACCCGACGGACCTCGAACTCCAGGCGCGGGCTCGCGTAGTGCTCCTGCGCCTCGACGAGGTGGAGCTCCTTCGAGCCGGCGGCGTGCGTCTGCTCCAGCAGGCCGAACACGCTCGAGGCCGTGCGGGCGAGGGCGTCGGCCGCGTCGCGCGTGCGCACGTAGTGCGAGGTGAACAGCGCGGCCGTGACGTCGCCCGATCCGTTCGCCTTCATCGGCAGGTACGCCGTCTGCACGATCCACGCGCCGGCGTCGTCGATCGCCATCATCTCGATCGTGCCGTCCTCGCGATCCGGGCGCTCGACGCTCGTGACCAGCACGGTCCGCGGCCCCATCGCGCGGGCGAGGTCGGCCGAGGCGAGCGTCGACTCGATCGTGTCGGGCTCGGTGCCGGTGAGGAAGCCGAGCTCGAACTGGTTGGGCGTGATGATGTCGGCCACGGGCACGACCTTGTCGCGCAGCAGGTCGGGGATCGCCGGGGCGACGAAGCAGCCCGACCGCGCGTTGCCCATGACCGGGTCGCACGCGTACAGCGCCGCCGGGTTGGCGGCCTTCACGCGCGCGACGGCGTCGATGATGACGTCGGCGATGCCCTCGGAGCCCTGGTAGCCGCTCAGCACGGCGTCGAGTTCGCCGAACGCGCCGCGCTCCTCGACGCCCATGATGACGTCGGCGACGTCCTTCGGATCCATCACGGGGCCGCGCCACGCGCCGTACCCGGTGTGGTTGGAGAAGTTCACCGTGTAGACGGGAAGCACCTCCACGCCGATGCGCTGCATGGGGAAGACGGCGGCGGAGTTGCCCGCGTGGCCGTAGGCCACGGCGGACTGGATGGACAGGATCTTCATCCTTCCGATGATGTCACGATGGAGGGGTGACGGATCGCATCTCGACGCGCACGCGGATGATTCTCGCGGCGGTGGGCGTGCTCGCCCTCGTCGCGGTGGCGCTCGCCCTCGTGCTGTGGCCGCGAGCGGCGGAGACCGAGACAGCGCCGACGCCGAGCGCGACGGCGACGCAGGCCGAGACGCCCACTCCCACGCCGACGCCCACCCCCACACCCACAGGCCCGGCGGCGGACACGGCCGCCTACGACCTGACCGGTCTGTCCGCCGCGCAGGTGTTCACCGTGAACGCCCGGATCCCGCTCGACGATGCGCCCTCCGAGCCCACGCTGCCGCTCGTGGCGCAGGCACGCGATGTTGCGCCCGTCTTCGCCGAACCCGGCGGCGAGCCCGTCGCCGTGCTGCCGCGGGAACAGCAGCACGGTGGCGTCGTCGTTCCGGTCGTGAGGCAGGAGGAGCACTGGGTCGAGGTGCTGCTCTCGGGGCGTCAGGGTGTGCCGCCCGAGGGCTCGGCCGCCCAGACCGCCGGCTGGCTGCGCGCGGCAGACGTGGAGATCTCTTCGAACCCCTACGCCGTGGAGGTGAGCATCTCCGGCCAGACCATCGACATCGTCCACGACGATCAGCACGAGCGGGTCGCCGAGTCCTTCGCATGGGGTGTGGAGGCGACGCCGACGCCCCTGGGTCGCTCGTACATCATGACGACGGCTGTGACCGACCTCGCGTACGCCAGGGGCAACCCGATCGTGTACCTCTCGGTGCAGTCGCCGACGCTTGCCCGCTTCGGCGCGTCGGATGCGGCCGTCACGGCCTTTCACTACCACGACGCCAGGGAGGGCGCGATCTCGAACGGCTGCATCCGTGTGGGCGCCGAGACCATCACACGCCTGGCGCAGCTGCCGCCGGGCACACCGGTGCACATCCGCCCCTGACGAGGGCGCTCACACCGGATCGATGAGCGCGGGGGAGTCGTTGCGCACGTTGCCGACCGCGCGGTCGACGGGGTGGAAGGCGAGCGTGTCGGCGATGCGGGGCGCGTCGTCGAGGACGGCGTCGAGCACGTCGCGCGGGCGGTCGACGGCCGGGTCGAGCCACGCGTCGGCGTGGTCGGCGTCGAGGAACACCGGCATGCGCCCGTGGATCGAGCCGAGCGATCCGATCGCGTCACGGGTGAGGATCGTGAAGCTCAGCACCCAGCGGTCCGGATCGTCGTCGGTCTTGGTCTTGTCGCGCCACCACTCGTACAGGCCCGCGAACAGCAGCGGCGAGCCGTCGGCGGGATGGATGAAGTGGGGCACCTTGCCCGTCTGCTGCTCCTGCCACTCGTAGTAGCCGGTGGCCGGGACGATGGCGCGACGCCGGGCGAGCGCGTTCTGGAACATGCGCTTCTGCTCCAGATCCTCGGCCCTGGCATTGAAGGCGCGCGCGCCGATCGACAGATCCTTCGCCCACGAGGGCACGAGGCCCCAGCGGGCGCGCTCGAGCCGGCGCACGGGCCGCTCGGCCTTGACCGAGTCGAGCACGATGCCCACCTGAGCGGTGGGCGCGATGTTGTACGACGGCTCCGGCAGGTCGTCGGCGACCAGATCGACCCTCAGCTCGCTGACGAGCTCCCCACCGACGTTCGCCACGACGAATCTCCCGCACATGCCGCCAGGCTACGCCGTGCCGCCGACGTTCCGGCGCGCGCGGTGTCTCGCGTGCCCCGGCACATCCGCGCCGCCCGGGCTGCCGCCCCTCAGCGGAAGTCGCGCGAGCGGTGCCCGATGCCGACGCGGAGGTCCTCGAAGCCGTCGGCGACGATGTTGACGACGCCCTCGGGCGAGCGCTCCAGGATGCCGCGGGCGATGAGCGCCGGGCTGTCGCGCACGACGGCGCGGAACCGCGTCCACGCCCCCGTGGAGCAGATGACGTTGATGAGGCCGAACTCGTCCTCGAGGTTGAGGAACGTCACGCCCGAGGCGGTGGCGGGCCGCTGGCGGTGCGTCACGAGCCCGGCGACCTCCACGCGCCGCCCCGTCTCGTGCGTGCGCAGCCCCGCGGAGGTGACGACGCCCCGGGCGTCGAGCGCACCGCGGAAGTGCGTGAGGGGGTGGTCGTCGGTCGACACGCCCGTGGCCCACAGGTCGCTCGCGAGCCGCTCGTAGCTCGTCGGATCGGGGAACAGCGGCGGCTGCACGGCCTGCACCGTGCCCGGCAGGTACTCGGGCCGGTCCTGCGCCGCGGCCCCCGCGATCCACAGGGCCTCGCGCGTGGCGTGCCCGAGCGACGCGAATGCCCCCGCCGTGGCGAGCGCCTCGAGCTGGTTCTCGCTCACCCCCGTGCGGCGCACGAGATCGTGCATCGACGCGAAGGGGCCGTGCGCGTCACGCTCGGCCGCGATGGCCCTGGCGGTGCGCAGGCCCACGCCCGTGACGCCGGCCAGCCCCAGCCGCACGGCGAAGCCGCCGTCGCGGCGGTGCGCGGCCGACTCGTCGGGCGCGGCCGGATCGAACGGCGGCGGCTCCCCGTCGAACGAGCGCAGGCACGCGTCCCGGCCCGTCGGACCGTGCCGATCCGGATCGAGCGGCTCGAGCGTCTCCTGCGCGCCCGAGAGGTTGATGTCGGGCCGGTGCACGACGACGCCGTGGCGGCGGGCATCGGCCGTGAGCGTGGCGGCGGAGTAGAACCCCATGGGCTGCGCGCGCAGCAGGCCGGCGAGGAAGGCGGCCGGGTAGTGCAGCTTGATCCACGAGCTGGCGTAGACGAGCAGGCCGAACGAGAGGGAGTGCGACTCGGCGAAGCCGAAGTTCGCGAACGCCTGGATCTGCGCGTAGATCGCGTCGGCGGCCTCGTCCGACAGGCCGTTGCGCTTCATGCCCGCGTAGAGCTTGTCGCGGATCTTCTCGATCCGCTCCAGGCCGCGCTTCGACCCCATGGCGCGGCGCAGCAGATCGGCGTCCTCGCCCGTGCAGTCGCCGATGACCATCGCCATCTGCATCAGCTGCTCCTGGAAGATCGGCACGCCGTGCGTGCGCTCCAGCACCGGCTTCAGCTTGGGGTGCGGGTAGGTGGTGGGCTCGACGCCCATCTTGCGGCGCACGAAGGGGTGCACCGCGCCGCCCTGGATGGGGCCGGGCCGGATGAGCGCGATCTGGATGACGAGGTCGTAGAAGCGGCGCGGCTGCAGCCGGGGGAGCAGCCCCATCTGGGCGCGCGATTCCACCTGGAACACGCCGATGGAGTCGGCGCGGCACAGCATGTCGTAGACGGCGGGCTCCTCGCGCGGCAGCTCGCGCAGCTGCCACTGCTCGCCCGTGGACTCGCGGATGAGGTCGAAGCAGTGCTGCAGCGCCGAGAGCATGCCCAGGCCCAGCAGGTCGAACTTCACCAGCCCCATCCACGCGGCGTCGTCCTTGTCCCACTGGATGACCGTGCGGTTCTCCATGCGGGCGTGCTCGACGGGCACGACCTCGCCGACGGGTCGGTCGGTCAGCACCATGCCGCCGGAGTGGATGCCCAGGTGCCGCGGCGCCTTCATGAGCTCGGTCGCGTACGCGATCACCTGATCCGGGATGTCGTGATCGGGACCCGACTCCAGCGTGGCGCCCCAGCGCTCCACCTGCCGCGACCAGGCGTCCTGCTGGCCGGGGGAGAAGTCCAGGGCGCGGGCGACGTCGCGCACGGCGTTCTTGGGGCGGTACTGGATGACGTTCGCCACCTGCGCCGCCCGCTCGCGCCCGTACTGCTCGTAGACCCACTGGATGATCTCCTCGCGGCGGTCGGAGTCGAAGTCCACGTCGATGTCGGGCTCCTCGTCGCGGATCGCCGAGAGGAAGCGCTCGAAGGGCAGGTCGTAGGCGATCGCGTCGACCGCCGTGATGTCGAGCAGGTAGCAGACGGCGCTGGCGGCGGCGGATCCGCGCCCCTGGCACAGGATGCCGCGCCGGCGGGCCTCGGCGACGATATCGTGCACGATGAGGAAGTAGCCGGGGAAGTCCTTGCGCTCGATCACGTCGAGCTCGTGCGCGATCCGCCGGCGCCCCGCCTCGTCCAGCTCCGGGTAGTGCGACGGCACGGCCCGCCAGACGAGCTCGCGCAGGTACGACATGGGCGTGTGCCCCTCCGGCACCTCCTGCTTCGGCAGTGCGGGCCGCGCGCGGCGCAGGGGGAAGGCGAGCTCGGCCGCCAGGTCGGCCGTGCGCTCCACGGCACCCGGATAGCGGGCGAACAGGCGCGCCATCTCGTCGCCCGAGCGCAGGTGCGCCGAGTCGTGCGCAGGCAGCCAGCCGTCGAGGTCGTCCATGCCGCGGGTGGCGCGGATCGCGGCGACGGCCCGCGCGAGCCGCGCGCGCTCGGGGGCGGCGTAGTGCACGTTGTTCGTGGCGAGGGTGGGCACGCCGACGCGCGCGGCGAGCTCGGCGAGCGCGTCGTTGCGGCGGTCGTCGAGGGGATCGCCGTGGCGCGTCAGCTCGACGAACACGCCGCCCGGCCCGAACCGGTCGACGAGCTCGCGCAGGGCGGCCTCGGCCGCCGACAGGTCGCCCGATCCGCGCGAGACGGGTCCGGCCAGCGCGCGGCCCACCGCCCCCTTGCGGCAGCCCGTGAGCACCGCCCAGTGATCGCGGCCGCGCTCGGCCAGCTCATCGAGGTCGTAGAGCGGGCGGCCCTTCTCGCCGCCGCGCAGCTGCGCGCGCGTGATCGCCCCGGCGAGCCGGTGGTAGCCCTCCTCGCCGCGCGCGAGCACAAGCAGGTGCGTGCCGGCCGGGTCCGGCACCCCGCCCTGCGGCTTCGGCAGCCCCAGCGACAGCTCCGCGCCGAACACCGTGCCGACCGAGGTGTGCTCGGCCGCCTCCGCGAAGCGCGCGATGCCGTAGAAGCCGTCGTGATCGGTCATCGCCAGGGCCTCCAGCCCCAGCCGCTCGGCCTCCTCGACGAGATCCTCGGGCGAGGAGGCGCCGTCGAGGAACGAGAAGGACGAGTGCGCGTGCAGCTCGGCGTAGCGGGTGCGGCTCGTGCCGCGCTCGAGACGCGGCGGCTCGTACGCGCCCCGCTTGCGGCTCCACGCCGGGCTGTCGCCGCCGTCCGCGTTCGCGGGGCGCGGATCGGGCCGGCGGCCGCTGAGGGTGCGCTCGAGCTCGTGCCACGGGATCGGCGGATTCGTCCAGCCCATCAGGCGTACCTCCCCTCGAGCCACCAGCCGGAGCCCTCGTGCACGACGAGCCACGCGCCTCCCGCCTCGTCCACGAGCTGGAAGCGATGCGCACGACGGGCGCGCGCGGCGTCCCACGTGCGCTCGATCACCGGCCACGGGCCCGCCCACGACACCACGCGGCGGCCGTCGAGCTCGGCGGGCTCGCCCGCCACCATGCCGCGCGCGTCGACGCCGACCGCCGCGCCGCCGGCACCGCGCACGGCGGCCGGGCGGGGGCGGCGGAACACCTCGGCCGGCAGCGGTGCCGGCGGGGATCCGGGCCAGGGGCGGTCGCGGCTCTGCTCGGGGGACGCGCCGTCGCCCCACGGCAGCAGCACCTCGCGCTCGGCGGCGCTGCGGCCGCCGCCGACGGCGGGGCTGAGCACGCCGCGATGGCCGAGCACGGCCTGCAGGCGGGTCATGGCGTGGTGGGCGCGCTCGTCGGGACCCTGGCCGATGAGCGCCGGCTGATGGGCCGCGCCGTCGTCCACCGCCTCGGCCTCGATGCGGACGAGGGCCACGGCGCCGCGCAGCGCCGACTCGCCGCCCTGCTGCAGCTGCCAGCGCACGCGGTCGACCACGCTGGCCGCGTCGAAGCTCACCGGATGCTGCCACACGCGCTCGCTGCGCCCGTCGCGGTCGTCCTCGATCGCGATCCGCACGGCCGTGCAGACGAGCCCGGCCTCGCCGACGGCGTCGCAGAATCCCTCGGCGGTCTGGCGCACGGCGAACGCGATCTGCTCGGCCAGCTCCAGCGGCGGCTCGAGCGCCAGCTCGCGTGCGAGCTCGGGCGGGGGCACCCGTGGCACGACGGCGCGCGAGTCCGCCCCGGCGGCGAGGGCCTGCAACCGCAGCCCGCGCTCCCCGAGCCGCTCGCGCACGCGGCCGGGGGCGAGCGCGGCGAAGTCGCCGAGCGTGCGCAGCCCGAGCCGCGACAGCAGCAGGGCGAGCTGCTCGTCGCCGAGCACGGTCACCGGCAGCGGGGCGAGGAAGGCGGCGGATGCCCCCGGCGGCACGATCCGCAGGGGGAGCGGCGCATCCGCGCCCGCCCCCTCGCGAGCGCCCCCTTCACGAGCGCCCGCAGCGGGCAGGGAGCGCGCGGCCTGTTCCGCCGTGAAGACGCCGTCGGCGATCCCCGCGCGCACCTCGTCGTAGCCGCGCGCGGCGAGCGCGGCCGCGAGGGCGTGCGCGGCCTCGGCCTCGCCGCCGTAGAACCGGGCGGGGCCGCGGGCGCGCAGCGCGACGAGGCCGGGCGCGAGGGGCTGGCCGCCGGGCGCGAGCTCCTCGAGCGCGCGCAGCACGGCGTGGAAGGCGCGCTCGTCGCGATCCGGATCGTCCGGCACGATGCGCAGGCGCGGGCAGGCGCCCTGCGCGTCGCGCCGCCGCTGGCCCACGCCCACGCCCTGGGCGCGCGCGGACGCGGAGCAGGCCACGACGCGGTTGGCCCGGATCACGGCGATCGGCGCGCCGGGATCGACCGGTTCGGCGCCGAGCTCGCGGGCCTGCGTGCGCAGGAACGCCGTGACCGCCCAGTCGGGGAACAGCAGGACGAGGGCGCGCTCGGGACTCATGCGCCCACCGCCCGCAGTCGCGGCCGCGGGGCGTTCCCGGTCGCGCCGGCTTCGGCCCCGATCGCCTCGGCCCCGATCGGCTCGATGCGCCCGGAAGGGCCGGGAAGCAGCACCCGCACCGAGCGGGGCCGCGGGGTGCGCCTGCCGGTGAGGGTGACCGTGACGGCCCGCTCCGACAGCAGCCCGTGGCCGCGGCCGATGCCGTGCCATTCCGGGGCACCGAGCGACAAGGCCGCCTCGACCCCCGGCCAGTCGCCGAGGGCGAGCAGGGTGCCGCCCCGGTCGCGCAGCCGGGCCTCCAGCCGGGCGGCCTCGGCCTCGGCCGGGCGCCGGGGCGGGCGCACGGCGACGAGCGGGAAGACCTCGGCCGCCGCCGAGGCGGCCTGCAGCCACCGGTCGCCCGGATCGGGGATGAGCGCGATCCGGTCGAGGGAGACGCCGTGCCCCTCGGCGGCCTCCACCGAGAGCTCGGGCAGTCCGACCACGGCACACCACGACCCCTCCCGCGAGCTCGCTCCCAGCAGGGCCAGCAGCAGGCTCGTGGATCCGGGCTGAAGCGCGTAGGCGGCCCCGGGGCGCAGCCCGCCGTCGGGGAACAGGGGCGAGAGCGCGTCGGGCACGGGCAGGGCCTTCGGATCGGCCCGGCGCCGCTGCAGGCCGGCGATCTGCTCGCGCAGGCGCAGCACCGTGGCGAGGTCGCCTCGCCTGTCGAATGCCGCCGCCGTGCCCATGACGCCAGTATAGAAACTATGTACGACAAAGAAAGGGGATCAGTCGAACGAACGTTCTAGTTCTACTCGAGGGTTCGGCTCGCCGCCCGATCCGTCGCCCGCGGCACCGCGGAGGGGACCGAGCGTACGGGTAACGTGGGACATCGTGCCGCAGCTCGCCTCTCACATCCCCTCCGTCCCCGAGTCGGGGACCCGCCGGATCTTCGAGCTCGCCATGACCGTCGACGATCCGATCATGCTCGTCGTCGGCGAGCCCGACGTCCCCGTCGCCGCGCACATCGCGGACGCCGCGCGACAGGCGTGGGACCGCGGCGACACGAACTACGCCGGCAACGGCGGCCTGCCCGCGCTGCGCCGCGCCATCGTCGACAAGCTCGCGCGCGAGAACGGCATCGAGGCCGACGTCGAGCAGGTGTGGGTCACCATCGGGGGCACCCAGGCCCTCGCGCAGGCCTTCACGCTCACGCTCGGCCAGGGCGACGAGATCCTCATCCCCGATCCGGGCTACACCACGTTCACGATGTACCCGCGGGCCCAGGGCGCCGTCCCCGTGCCGTACCCGCTGCGCGCCGAGCACGGCTTCACGCCGCACGTGGGCGAGCTCGAGCCGCTCGTCACCGCGCGCACGCGCGCGATCGTCGTCAACTCGCCGTCCAATCCGCTGGGCGTCGTCTTCCCGCCCGCCGTGCTGGCCGACATCGTCCGCTTCGCCGCCGCGCACGACCTCTGGATCATCAGCGACGAGGTCTACGAGCACTTCACGTGGGAGGGGCCGCACACCTCGCTCGCGGCCGTGGCGGCCGAACTGGGGGAGCAGGATCGCGTGCTGAGCGTGTTCTCGACCTCCAAGAGCCACGCCATGACGGGTGCGCGCGTCGGCTGGCTCGTCACGCCGCCCGGCGTCGCCGACACCATGCGCGCGCTGCAGGAGGCGATGATCGCGTGCGTCGCGATGCCCGAGCAGCACGCGGCGATCGCCGCGCTCACCGGGCCCATGGACCACGTCGAGCGGGCGCGCGAGCGGTACCGGGCGGCGATCGCCGAGGCCACCGCGCTGCTGGATGAGCGCGGCCTGCGCTACCACCGGCCGCAGGGGGCGTTCTACCTGTGGATCGACGTCTCGCACGCGACCGACGGCGACGTCGCCTCGTGGGCGCAGCGCTTCCTGCTCACGCAGAAGGTGGCGGTCGCGCCGGGCAGTGCGTTCGGGCGTGGCGGGGAGGGGTGGATCCGGATCTGCCTGGCGGCCGACGCCGCCGCCATCCGCACCGCCATCTCGCGCCTGCCGCGCCCGTAGCGTCGACGCCGACGCGCGCGGAATAGAATCGACACAGCAGTCTGACGATCGGGAGTTTCATGTCCGGGCATTCCAAGTGGGCCACCACGAAGCACAAGAAGGCGGTCATCGACGCCAAGCGCGCGAAGTCGTGGGCGAAGCTCATCAAGAACATCGAGGTGGCGGCGCGGCTCGGCGGCCCCGACGAGGCGGGCAACCCCACGCTGTTCGACGCCGTCCTGAAGGCGAAGAAGACGTCGGTCCCCAAGGACAACATCGAGCGCGCCATCAAGCGCGGCGCCGGCATCGGCGGCGAGGCGGTCGACTACACGACGATCATGTACGAGTGCTACGCCCCCGGCGGCGTCGCGATGCTGATCGAGTGCCTCACCGACAACAAGAACCGCGCGGCCGCCGAGGTGCGCACGGCGGTCACCCGCAACGGCGGCAACATGGCCGATCCGGGCAGCGTGTCGTTCAACTTCGAGCGCAAGGGCGTCATCGTCGTCTCGGGTGAGGGCACGACCGAGGACGACGTGATGCTCGCGGCGCTCGAGGCCGGCGCGCAGGAGATCGAGCCGCACCCGCAGGGCTTCGAGGTGGTCACGGAGGCGAGCGACCTCGTCGCCGTGCGCACGGCGCTGCAGGAGGCGGGCATCGAGTACGAGTCGGCGGATGCCGAGTTCGTGGCGAACGTGAAGGTGCCGGCCGATGCCGAGACGGCCCGCAAGGTGTTCCGCCTCATCGACGCGCTCGAGGACAGCGACGACGTGCAGAACGTCTACACGAACATCGACGTCGCCCCCGAGGTGCTCGCAGAGCTCGACAACGACGAGTGACGACGGCCGTTCCGTCCGGAGGGCGCGGGTACCCCACGAGGGGCCCGCGCCCTTCGCGTCTCAGAGGGAGCGCGTCTCAGATGAAGGTGGCGAGCACGTTCAGTCGCAGCTGCGCGATGATCGCGATCACGGCGTAGCTGGCCACGGCGAGCAGCGGCAGCCAGCTCATGGCCCTGTCGGCGGCCTTCTGCGCCGCGCTCGGCAGCGGCAGCGCGCCGATGCGGATGACGTGCAGCAGCACGGCGTAGAACGACGGGATGGTCACGACCCACGTGACCATGCACCACGGGCACAGCGTGTGCAGCTCGAAGATGCTCTGCGAGATCAGCCACACGACGAAGCCGAACGCGAACGTCATGCCGGCGGCGAAGAGCAGCCAGAACCAGCGGCCGAACCGCGCGCCGGCGAGGATCGCCGCCCCCACGACGATCGGCGCGACCCAGCCCGTGATCCCGAGGATCGGGTTCGGGAAGCCGAACGCCGATCCCTGCCAGGACTCGAGGTTGGCGCTGCATTGCACGAGCACGCTGAAATCGCAGCTCGCGCCGGCGCCCGGGTCGGCCAGCTGCTCGAACCGCTCCATGGTGAGCGAGTAGGCCGCCCACCAGCCGATCGCCCCGGCGACGATGAGCCAGACGGCGAGTGCGGTGGGTCGGGTGCGGGGCGTTGCCATGCGTGCATTCTCGCATCGCGGCATGAGCGATCCCTCCCCGCCGCGGCCGGTGGCAGCGAGACAGGTTCTGTGCGCCGAGACAGCGTCCGAACGCCGCTGTCTCGGCGCGCGGTTGCTGTTTCGCGGGGACGGGACGGGGCGCGACACGGCCGCGCGACGGCGATGCGGTGCGAAGGGTGCGATAATGGCCAGCGAGGTGCAAACCGCGGCCGCGCCGCGAACCGCCCCTGACAGAGAAGACTTCGAGGCGACGAGTGCCTCGCGCGACCAGAGCAGTGCGCCGGTCGCAACACCGAGTGAGTTCGCGGCATCCAGGTGCCGCACGAGATTTCCGGGCGACGCGCGGATGTCCGCCCGCAGGGAGTACGCCAGCGATGGCTGATGAGAACAGTGAATTCGATGACCGCAGCACCCTCGAGCCCCGCGCCGACGGCGTGATGGGCGGCCCGGCGGACGAGTCCGGCGCGCCGGACGTGCCGGCGTCGGTCGCCGACGAGGCGCCCGCGACCGCCGCGGCGCCCGCGACCGACGCGGGGGAGCAGACCGACGCCGCGGAGTCCGTGGCGCAGGCCGAGTCCGCCGCCGAGGAGCCGCAGGCCGAGGCCGCGGTTGCGGGCGAGCCCGCCCCGGAGGCGGAGCCCGCCGTCGAGCCCGAGCCCGCGTCGGACGCGAAGCCCGAGGACGCTCCGCACGCGAAGCCCGAGGAATCGAAGCCCGAGGACTCCGAGCCCGAGGAGCCGCAGGCCGAGGAGCCGCAGGCCGAGGAGCCGAAGCCGCTCACGGCCGTGAGCCTGGGGCTGCTGCCCGAGAACTTCGTGTCGCAGGTGTCGACCGCGCTGCACTTCTACGCCCCCGACATCGCGCCGCTGCCCGCACTCGAGCTGCCCGAGGCGGATGACGACGACGAGGACGACCAGGGCGACAGGGACGGCGGATCCTCGCGCGGCCGCGGCCGGCGCCGCCGTCGCGGCGGCAACGGGGGCTCGGCCCCGGAGCGCCCGCAGCGGCCCGTCGAGGTCATCACCGAGCCGCAGAAGATCAAGGGCTCCACGCGCCTGGAGGCGAAGAAGCAGCGCCGCCGTGACGGCCGCGAGGCCGGTCGTCGCCGCCCCGTCGTCACCGAGGCGGAGTTCCTCGCGCGCCGTGAGTCGGTCGATCGCCAGATGATCGTCCGCTCGAAGTCGGGCCGCGTGCAGATCGGCGTGCTCGAGGACAAGGTGCTCGTGGAGCACTACGTCGCGCGCAACCAGGACGCCTCGCTCATCGGCAACGTCTACCTCGGCCGCGTGCAGAACGTGCTGCCGAGCATGGAGGCCGCCTTCGTCGACATCGGGCGCGGCCGCAACGCCGTGCTGTACTCGGGCGAGGTGGACTGGGACGCCGTCGAGACCGGCAACCAGCCGCGCCGCATCGAGCTCGCGCTGAAGCCCGGCGACAAGGTCCTCGTCCAGGTCACGAAGGACCCGGTCGGCCACAAGGGCGCGCGCCTGACGAGCCAGATCTCCCTTCCCGGTCGCTACCTCGTCTACGTGCCGGGCGGCGCGATGAACGGCATCTCCCGCAAGCTGCCCGACACCGAGCGCTCGCGCCTGAAGAGGATCCTCAAGGAGGTGCTGCCCGAGTCGTCGGGCGTCATCGTGCGCACGGCCGCGGAGGGCGCCACCGAGGAGCAGCTCACGCGCGACGTGAACCGGCTCACGGCCCAGTGGGCGCACATCCAGCAGAAGGTCGAGAAGGGCAGCGCCCCGAGCCTGCTGCACAGCGAGCCCGATCTGCTCGTGAAGATCGTCCGCGACGTCTTCAACGAGGACTTCACGAAGATGCTCATCCAGGGCGATGACGCGTACAGCACCATCACGACGTACCTCGAGCAGGTGGCGCCGGATCTGCTGGAGCGCGTGGAGCGCTACGAGGGGGAGAAGGATCCGTTCGACGCGTTCCGCATCACCGAGCAGATCGAGAAGGCGCTCGACCGCAAGGTCTGGCTGCCGTCCGGCGGATCGCTCGTGATCGACCGCACCGAGGCCATGACGGTCGTGGATGTCAACACCGGCAAGTTCGTCGGCTCCGGGGGCAACCTCGAGGAGACGGTCACGAAGAACAACCTCGAGGCGGCCGAGGAGATCGTGCGCCAGCTGCGGCTGCGCGACATCGGCGGCATCATCGTGGTCGACTTCATCGACATGGTGCTCGAGTCGAACCGCGACCTCGTGCTGCGCCGGCTCGTCGAGTGCCTGAGCCGCGACCGAACGAAGCACCAGGTCGCCGAGGTCACCTCGCTCGGCCTCGTGCAGATGACGCGCAAGAAGCTGGGCCTGGGCCTGCTCGAGACGTTCAGCGAGGCGTGCGAGGTCTGCGCCGGGCGCGGCGTCATCGTGCATCACGACCCCGTGGTGAAGCACCGTCCGGCCGGGAACGGCGGCAACGGGGGCAACGGCGGCGGATCGAACCGCCGCTCGCGCGGCAACGGCGGCTCGTCGGCGGGCGCGCAGGCCGCGCCCGCGGCCCCCGCCGCCGCGACGCACGTCATCACGGAGGGCGTGAAGTCGGCCCTCGCGCAGATCGCGGCCTCCACGATCGCGCCGGCCGCCGCGCCCGCGGCCGAGCCGGGCAAGACCACCCCGGAGATCGCGATCGAGCTGCCGGAGGGGCCGCGCGCGGAGCCGTCGCAGCCCGAGGGCGAGGAGCGACCGCGCAAGCGCCGCAAGCGGCCCGAGCGTGCCGAGCGCCCGGAGCGCCCGGCGGCGCCGAAGTCCGAGGCCCAGCAGCTGCTGGACTCCGTGCTGAGCGCGCTGCCCGAGCCGAAGGCGCCCGGCCAGGGCCGCAACCGCAGCCGCCGCGTCACCACGGCCGCCCTCACGGGCACCGCGGTGTCGGTCAACCCGGCCGCCCCCACCGACTGACTCGTCCCCCTTCTGCGAACCCGCGTTCGTTCGTCGAACCCGCGCCGGATCCCGGGCGGGTTCGCGGAACGAGGGCGGGTTCGGCGAGGGAATCGTCGGTCAGAGGCCGCGGCGCTCGCGCTGGGAGACCCGCAGGCCCGAGGCCTGCAGGCGCCGCACGAGTTCGCGGCCGGTGACGCGGGTCGCGCCGCCGGCCACGAGGCGCTCCACGGCGTCGGCCGGGACGTCGTAGTGGTCGAGATCGAAGGCGCGCGCCGGCACGCCGTGCGCGGCCGCGAAGGCGTGCAGCTCGGCGAGGTCGGCGTCGCTCACGAGGTGGGCCCAGAGCCGCCCGTGCGCGGGCCAGATCGCGCTGTCCACGAGAATCGCCACGGCATCGAGCCTAGGCCTGCGCCGTGCGCCCGGTGTCGACGCGGGACGCGCCGCGCGGCGCTTTTGCCGGATCGGCAGGGGATCGGGTAAAGTAGACGGTTGGTGCGTCCCCTGTCGCGTGCGCGAGCAGTGCCGCGGCGAAAGTCTTGCAGACGCCCTCGCAACCAGCGAACGCAAGCGAAGTCTTCCCGTGAGAGATCCGGAGACCCGTCGATCCGGGTTCTCCCTAATGAAACAAGGTGTGAAGTGGTTTACGCAGTCGTGCGCGCCGGCGGCCGTCAGGAGAAGGTCGAGGTCGGCTCGGTCATTCAGCTCAACCGTGTACAGGCGGCCGCGGGCGAGACCATCGAGCTCCCCGCCGTGCTGTTCGTGGACGGCGACAAGGTCGAGACCGACGCCGCCAAGCTGGCGAAGGTCAAGGTCACGGCCGAGGTCGTGAAGGACCTGCGCGGTCCGAAGATCGTCATCCAGAAGTACAAGAACAAGACCGGCTACAAGAAGCGCCAGGGCCACCGTCAGGACCTCACGCGCCTCAAGATCACCGGCATCAAGTAAGCGCGGAAGGGTTCAGCGAAATGGCACACAAGAAGGGCGCAAGCTCTACCCGTAACGGTCGCGACTCCAACGCCCAGCGACTGGGCGTGAAGCGCTTCGGCGGCCAGACCGTCAGCGCGGGCGAGATCCTCGTCCGTCAGCGCGGCACGCACTTCCACCCCGGCGTGAACGTCGGCCGCGGTGGCGACGACACGCTGTTCGCCCTCGCCGCCGGTGCGGTCGAGTTCGGCAGCAAGGGTGGCCGCAAGGTCGTCAACATCGTCGCGGGCGAGTGATCTCGCACACGCAAGAGGTTTTTCCGGAACGGGGCGGGCTTCGGCTCGCCCCGTTCCCGCATTCAGCGACCGCTGGCCGCTGAACACACAGTGAGGATGCGGGCCGCCGTCGCGGCGGTCCCGGCTCAGGATCGAAGGCAGAAACATGGTCACGTTCGTCGACGAGGTCACGTTGCACCTCCGCGCCGGCAGGGGCGGCAACGGCTGCGTCTCGGTGAGGCGTGAGAAGTTCAAGCCGCTCGCCGGCCCCGACGGGGCGAACGGCGGCGACGGCGGGGACATCATCCTCGTCGCCGACCCGCAGACGAC
Source organism: Microbacterium sp. FG3 (assembly GCF_057809335.1). Classification (NCBI taxonomy): domain Bacteria; kingdom Bacillati; phylum Actinomycetota; class Actinomycetes; order Micrococcales; family Microbacteriaceae; genus Microbacterium; species Microbacterium sp. FG3. Next base: position 69,903 of record NZ_JBMDJT010000008.1, read on the forward strand.
CACGCTGCTGAGCTACCACCACTCGCCGCACCGCTCGGCGGGCAACGGCGGCTTCGGCATGGGCGACATGCGCTCCGGCGCGCAGGGCGAGGACCTCGAGCTGCCCGTGCCCGTTGGCACCGTCGTCAAGGACCCCTCCGGCGAGGTGCTCATCGACATGGTCGAGCCGGGCATGCGCTTCGTCGTGGCCCCCGGCGGCAAGGGCGGGCTCGGCAACGCGGCTCTCGCCTCGCCCAAGCGCAAGGCCCCCGGCTTCGCGCTGCTCGGCACGCCCGGCTGGGAGGGCGATGTCGTCCTCGAGCTGAAGACCGTCGCCGACGTCGCGCTCGTCGGGTTCCCGTCCGCCGGCAAGTCGAGCCTCATCGCCGCCGTCTCGGCGGCACGCCCCAAGATCGCCGACTACCCCTTCACCACGCTGCACCCGAACCTCGGCGTCGTGCAGGCCGGCGACATCCGCTTCACGGTCGCCGACGTGCCCGGCCTCATCGAGGGCGCGAGCGAGGGGCGCGGCCTCGGGCTCGAGTTCCTGCGCCACGTCGAGCGCTGCACGGCGCTCGTGCACGTGCTCGACTGCGCCACGCTCGAGCCCGGTCGCGACCCGATCAGCGACCTCGACGTCATCCTCGCCGAGCTCGCGGCGTACCCCGTGCCGGAGGGGCAGGTTCCGCTCATCGAGCGCCCGCAGCTGATCGCGCTGAACAAGAGCGACGTGCCGGAGGCGCGCGAACTGGCCGAGCTCGTCCGCCCCGAGCTGGAGGCCCGCGGCTACCGCGTGTTCGAGATCTCGACCGTCGCGCGCCACGGCCTGCGCGAGCTCACCTTCGCGCTCGGCGAGATCATCGATGCGCACCGCAAGGCACAGCCCGCCGCGCCGCCGCGCGAGCGCGTCGTCATCCGCCCGCGCGGCTCCGAGAAGGAGTTCGAGATCCGCGTCGAGGGCGGCACGTACGGCAACGTCTACCGCATCCTGGGCGAGAAGCCCGTGCGCTGGGTGCAGCAGACCGACTTCGCCAACGAGGAGGCCGTGGGCTTCCTGGCCGATCGGCTCGAGAAGCTGGGCGTCGAGGACGCGCTGTTCAAGGCCGGCGCCGTGCCCGGCGCGACGGTGCTGATCGGCGAGGGCGAGAGCGTGGAGTTCGACTGGGATCCCGCCATCAGCTCGGCCGCCGAGCTCGTCGCCGCCCCACGCGGCACCGATCCGCGGTTCGCCGACAACCGGCGTCGCACGACGTCCGAGCGCCGCGAGCACTACCACTCGGTCATGGACGCGCGCGCCGCCGATCGCGCGGAGGAAGAGGAGCGGCGTCGCGCGCGCCGCGACGACGAGGAGGACTGAGCGGAGTGAGCGCGAGGGTGCGAGCGGATCTGGCCGCCGCGCGGCGGATCGTCGTGAAGGTGGGGTCGTCCTCCATCAGCGGCACGTCGTCGTGGCGCATCCCGAAGCTCGTCTACGCCCTCGCCGAGGCGCACGGCCGCGGCGCCGAGGTGTTGCTCGTCTCCTCCGGCGCGATCGCCACGGGCATGCCGTTCCTCGGCCTCGACTCGCGCCCGACCGACCTCGCCACGCAGCAGGCGGCCGCCGCCGTCGGGCAGAACATCCTCGTGTACCGGTACCAGGAGGCGCTGCGCCCTTTCCGGATCGTCGCGGGCCAGGTGCTGCTGACGGCGGGCGATCTGGAGGACGCGCTGCCGCGCAGCAACGCGCGCCGCGCCATCGAGCGGCTGCTGGGGCTGCGCATCCTGCCGATCGTGAACGAGAACGACACGGTGGCGACGCACGAGATCCGCTTCGGCGACAACGATCGGCTCGCCGCGCTCGTGGCGCGTCTCGTCGGCGCCGACGCGCTCGTGCTGCTGAGCGACGTCGACTCGCTGTACACGCGCCCGCCGAGCGAGCCGGGGGCGGAGCGGATCGACACGATCGCCTTCGGCCAGGACCTGGGCGACGTGGAGTTCGGATCGACGATCGTCAACAGCGTCGGGACCGGGGGAGCGTCGACCAAGGCATCGGCGGCGCGCCTCGCGGCCGCTGCCGGGATCGGCGTGCTCGTGACCAGCGCCGACCTGGTCGCCGAGGCCCTCGCCGGCGACGACGTGGGCACCTGGTTCGAGCCGGCCGACCCCTCGGGATCGGCGGGACGGGCGGATACACTGGCGCGATGAGCCAGACCGTCGCCGGTGCCGCAGCCGGCACCCCTGCGTCCGTCGACACCGCCGCGCCCGCCGACACGGCGCAGGACCGGCTGATCCGCGCGAAGTCCGCCGCGCGGCACACCGCCCGCCTGACGAGCGACGAGAAGACCGCCGCGCTGCACGCGATCGCCGAGGCCCTGCTCGCGGCGCAGGAGCGGATCCTGCGCGCGAACGCCGACGACCTCGCGCGGGGCGAACGCGACGGGCTCGCCGCGGGACTGCTCGATCGGCTCCGGCTCGACGAGAAGCGGATCGCGGGGCTCGCGGCAGCGGTGCGCGAGATCGCGGCGCTGCCCGATCCGATCGGCCAGGTCGTGCGCGGGCATCGCATGCCCGCCGGGGCGGCCCTCGAGGAGGTGCGCGTGCCGTTCGGCGTGGTGGGCGCGATCTACGAGGCGCGGCCCAACGTCACCGTCGACATCGCGGCCCTCGCCCTGCGCTCCGGCAACGCCGCCGTCCTGCGCGGCGGCAGCGCCGCGCGCGAGAGCAACACCGTGCTCATCGACGTGATGCGCGCCGCCCTCGAAGCGCGGGGAGTCACCCCCGATGCCGTGCAGACGGTCGACGACTTCGGCCGCGAGGGTGCCAAGGCGCTCATGCACGGCCGCGGCTTCGTCGACGTGCTCGTGCCGCGCGGCAGCGCGGGCCTGATCGAGACGGTCGTGACCGAGTCGACCGTGCCGGTCATCGAGACGGGCGCCGGCGTCGTGCACATCGTGCTGGACGAGTCGGCCCCGGAGGACTGGGCGCGCGACATCATCGTGAACGCCAAGGTGCAGCGGCCCAGCGTGTGCAACGCCGTCGAGACCGTGCTCGTGCTGCGCGCCGCCGCCGAGCGGCTCGTCCCGGTCGTCGCGGGCGCGCTGCGGGAGCAGGGCGTCACGATCCACGGCGACGAGACGGTGCAGCGCCTGGCCGACGGCGTCGTGCCGGCCACGGAGGAGGACTGGGCCACCGAGTACCTCGCCCTCGAGATCGCGATCCGCGTCGTCGACTCGCTCGACGACGCCATGGATCACATCCGCGCGTACTCCACGGGCCACACGGAGTCGATCATCACGACCGATCAGCGCAACGCCGAGCGCTTCCTGCGCGAGGTGGACTCCGCGGTCGTCATGGCCAACGCGTCGACGCGCTTCAGCGACGGCGGCGAGTTCGGCTTCGGCGCCGAGCTGGGCATCTCGACGCAGAAGCTGCACGCCCGCGGACCCATGGGCCTGGCCGAGCTGACGAGCACCAAGTGGCTGGTGCGCGGTGCCGGGCAGGTGCGCGCCTGAGCGGTAGGCTAGGGAGACCACGCACCGAAACGGAGTCAGGATGAACATCGCCGCCGCGCTCGCGGTCCTCGCCGAGACCGAAGAACACGGAAACGTCGCGCTGGAGACCCTTCCGTACGGCATCGTCGCCGCCGTCGTGTTCGCCGCGCTGGGTCTCGTGACGTTCTCGTTCCGCAACGTCGCCAACCGCCACGCCGACAAGGTCGCGCGTGCCGCCTCGCACGAGGGACACGGCCACTAGGCCGGATGCGGTGACGGAGCAGACCCGCGCGCCGCGGATCGGGGTGATGGGCGGCACGTTCGATCCCATCCACCACGGTCACCTCGTCGCCGCGAGCGAGGTGGCGCAGTCGTTCGGGCTCGACGAGGTGGTGTTCGTGCCCACCGGTCAGCCGTCGCACAAGGGCGCCGTCTCGCCGGCGCAGGCCCGGTACGAGATGACGGTGATCGCCACTGCCTCGAACCCGAGCTTCACCGTGAGCCGGGTGGACGTGGATCGCCAGGGCCCCACCTACACGGTCGACACGCTGCGGGATCTGAAGGCGGAGCGACCTGACGCCGAGCTCTACTTCATCACGGGCGCCGATGCCGTGGCGCAGATTCTCAGCTGGAGAGACCATGATGAACTGTGGGATCTCGCCCACTTCGTCGCCGTCTCGCGCCCGGGCCACGTGCTCGACACCGAGGGCCTGCCGACCGACGACGTGAGTCGTCTCGAGATCCCCGCCCTCGCCATCTCGTCGACCGACTGCCGAGACCGCGTGCGACGCGGCTTTCCCGTGTGGTATCTCGTTCCCGATGGCGTCGTGCAGTACATCGCGAAGCATCACCTGTATCGGAGCAGCGAATGAGCACCCCGGAGCGTCCCCTCACCCGTCGCCAGCTGAAAGAGCTGCGCATGACGGGTCAGCTGCCCGTGGTCGTGCCCGGCGCGCCTCCCGTGCAGCAGGGCCAGCCCGCCGACGCCGACGAGAAGCCCGTTGCGCCGGAGCCGACGCACGACGACGCGGACCAGCAGGCCAAGCCGACCCCCGCGCCGCAGCCCCCCGCGCCCCAGCCCGCCGCGGCGCAGCCGCCTGCCGCGCCGCAGGACGCCCCCGCGGCGGATCGGGCGGGAGGCGACCCGGACGAGGGTGCCCCGTCGGCGTCCGCCGATGCGGATGCCGCGGCCCCCGGTCAGGGCCGGCCCCTGACGCGGCGTCAGGCGCGCATCCTGCGCACCAACTCGATCGCGGTGCCGGAGCCGACGACCCCCGCGCCGAGCGGACAGCCGCCGGCGCTGCCCGGCCAGCCCTCGGTGGTGGAGCTGCCCGCCGGCTTCGCCGACGCCGTGCGCACGTCCGGCGGCCAGGCGCGGGACGCGGGTCCGGCGGAGCGCCCGGCTCCCGAACCGGCCCGGTCGACGGGCGGGCCCGCCCGGCCCGCCGCCGAGGCCGAGCCGAAGGATGAGGGGCCGAAGGTGGGTGCCGCCTTCGGAGCCGCGGTGTTCCAGCAGGCCGAGGAGCGCCAGCGGCTCGAGCGCGAGGCCGCCGAGCGGGAGGCGAGCCGCCGCCGCGAGACGAAGACCGTGGCGCCCGCTCCCGAGCAGGCCGCCGTGGCCGACGCCGATGAGGTGTTCGCCGAGGCGTTCCAGCGGTCCCTCGACGCCGGCGGGTCGACCGCCACCGGCACCTCGCTGATCCTGCACGACATGCCGGGCACGGCATCGCTCAGCGCCCCGATCACCGCCACGGGCGAGCTGCTCTTCACGAGCTCGCACGTGCTGCCCAGCGGCCTCTCGTCCCGCGGCGCCGCCGCCGGGACGACGGACGGCAAGGACGTCGACGCGACCCTTCTCGACGGCGAGATCCCCATGCACTCCTCGCCCACGCCGATCGCCGCGAGCGCCGCCGTCAGCACGTCCAAGGCGCCCGGAGACGTCATCCGCCCGCCCGCCCCCGAGAAGAACCACGGCCTGATGCTGACGCTCGGCATCACGGCCGGCGTCCTGGGCGTCGCCCTGGTCGGCGTCATCATCTACGCAATCTCGACAGGAGTCTTCGGTTGAGTTCCACCCCCACGTCCCACCAGATGCTGCAGCTGGCCGCCGAGGCGGCCGATGCGAAGGGCGGGGAGGATCTCGTCGCGCTCGACGTGTCCGAGCCGCTCCCGCTCGTCGACGTCTTCCTCATCGTCACCGGCCGCAACGAGCGCAATGTCGCCGCGATCGCCGACGAGATCGAGGACAAGCTCCACGAGGCCGGCCACAAGCGGCTGCGCCGCGAGGGGCGCCAGGAGTCGCGCTGGATCCTGCTGGACTTCGGCGATCTCGTCGTGCACGTCTTCCACCAGGAGGAGCGCGCCTTCTACGCGCTCGAGCGCCTGTGGAAGGACTGCCCGGTCGTTCCGATCACGCTGCCGGAGCGCCCCGCGCTCGGCACGCCCGGGGAGTGAGTCGATTTCTCGACGCGCGACGCGTGTTGTAAGCTGAATGAGTTGTCCGGGGCTTCTACCGGACGACATCCGGGCCTGTGGCGCAGCTGGTAGCGCACCTGCATGGCATGCAGGGGGTCAGGGGTTCGAGTCCCCTCAGGTCCACGTAAAGTGTCTTACGGGAAGACGCGACATCGAAAGATGTTGGGTGTTCCCGTTTCGCTTCCTTGCCTTCGTCGCCGACCTCGTGTGCTTCGCGGAAGATCGTCGCGAACGGCTCCGCGAGACGTGGGCGTACTTGTTCGTCGTCGGTGATGTCGAGGCGCGTGTAGAACGCTTGGTTCGCGATCCGTCTGTCAGCGTCGCCAGAATGCGTGTAGGCGTGGTGCGCGTCGGTCAGGAGTCGTAGCGAGTCGTGGAGGAATGCGCGTCCGCCGGTGTGGTGTTCGCTGTGCTCGGCGAGGCGACGGTTCACGTCGGCCAGTCCTGCGCGGATGCGGTCTTGGTGGCGTTTGAGTGTGTCGAGATCGATGGCGTCGGCGAAGTGCGCGGCGAGGAGCTTGTCGGACTCGGATTCCAACCTGGCTCGGTTCGCCGTCAGATCGGCAAGTTCCTGGTCTTGGCCGGTGTTGCGCTTGTCGAATGCCGCATCAACGTCGGCCGCGATTCGTTGGTAGGTGGTGTCGTTGATCGTGATGTTCGCGTAGGAGTCCGCGACGAGACGTTCCGCGACCGCGACGGGAACCGCGCGTCTAGTGCAGGTCGTCTTCTTCGCAGCGCGGCCAGAGCAGATGAAGTAGGCGTAGGTGACACCGCGTGGGTTGGTGGCGAAGTCCAGCAGCATCCGCGACCCACAGGTGCCGCAGTGCAGCAGGCCCTTGAGATGGTGGGCGTGCTGGACGTGCCGGGTTATCTTCGCCGTCCGCGCCCGGAGCAGCGACTGCACCTTGTCGAACAGCGCAGGCTCCACGATGGGATCATGCGCGCCCGGATGCAGCGCACCTTTGTAGCGGATCACGCCCGCGTAGTACGGGTTCGTCAGGAGCTTGTAGAGGGTGTTCTTCCCCAGCGGCTTCGAGGGCCGCTTCGGCGACGGAACCGTGAGTAGCCCGCGTGCGGTGAGGTCGCGGAGGAGGCCGGTGACGGAGGTCTCGCCTTCGGCGTAGTGCTCGAACGCCCAGGCGATGAGCGGTGCTCGTTCGGGATCGACCTCGACCGTGCGAACTTCCCGGCCCGCGTCGTCGGTGCGGCGGACGTTGAGGTAGCCGATGGGTGCGCGCATCGGGGTGCCGCCCTGGGCGACCTTCTGGGTCAGGCCCTTGGTGACTTCGGTGGCGAGGTTGCGGCTGTAGAACTCGGCAATACTCGACATGATGCCGTGCACGAGCATACCCGACGGCGTTTGATCAATGCTCTCGGTAGCCGAGACGAGTGTGACGCCCGCATTGATGAGTGCTTCGTGGATCTTCACATCGTCCGAACGGTTGCGGGCGAGGCGGTCGAGCTTGTGGACGATGCAGAATGTGACTCTGGTGGCGGCGATGAACGCCAGCATCTCCTGCAACCCGTCACGATCCGCAGACCGCGCGGACTCCCCGGCGTCAATGAACTCGCGCACAACCCGCGCGCCGAGTTCGTCGGCCTTGCGGTGGTTCGCCTCCCGCTGAGCAGGGATGGAGAACCCTTCCTCCGTGCCGCCCCGCTCGGCCTGCTCACGGGTCGAGACGCGGAGGTAGGAGACGGCCAGCAGCACCGGCTTACCGTCGGCCTCCGCGTCAAGCGCGGTGAGGGTGGGAGCGGTGGTGGTCATGCGGTGCTCCTTCGTCGGTGCAACAGCTCGGGTTCTTCGTGCTCTTCTACTCTGCCGCGCGCATCTGACATCAGGCTCAGATTCGCAGGCAGCGGGAGATCGTAGGGGTCGGGGTCGCCTGCCCGGTAGGCATCCCAGCGGGCTTGGGTGATGTTCAGCACCCATTCCACGAGCTTCCCCATGTCGGGTTCCGCGCGGCGGATCGTGCGGAGGCGGAGTTCTCCCGGATCGCTCCCCGACCCCGAAACAAGCGCACCCCGGCTCCGCGCCGTGTGTGGTAGGCGCTCACGGGTCGGGGTTGGTGTCAGGCCACTCACCTTCTATCTCACATAAAAGCAGATACGCCAGAATCAAGGTAGCACACTCCTCGCGTAACGGCCATTGTTTGAGATGAAGTGGTGATTCACACTACGATCGGAAGCATGAGTCAAGACGTGGAGGACATGCCGCTGCTGGTCCCCGAAGACCTGCCAGCAGGCTGGGTGATGCCCGACCCTCCCGTGATCGCCTCTTCCGCCGACTCGGTAGCCATCGATGCCGCGCTCAAGTACGACAAGCGGACATACCCCACACCGGGGCCGGACGGGAACCTGAGCGGGTATAACGACGGCCGCGACGGTCGCTGGTTCCTCATCGAGCACACCCAGTCCCGTACCCGCGTGCTGCTACGCCTGCAACGCCAATACCTCATGCACCAAGAGCCAATGGGTGAAGTGCGGATCACGGGGATCGTCTACCTGCCCGAGCTGGCGGGCGACCCGGTGGCCAGCCCGATGCTGCGGAACTTGCCGACCTCTCGGATTGAGGCGGCGATCAACCGCCGCCAGTTCACCGTCACCGGAGCCACCCGCTTCGAGGGCGGCAAGCTCACCATGCCCTCGGGCCGCATTCTCCACTCCTCAGAGGTCATGCAGCCGCTGGGGAACCCGAAGCGGATCGCGGACTTCTACGAAGTCGTCGCCCTCCAACACACCCGCCTCGTAGACGACGGGGAGACGAACCCGACCGCGAAGATGGCGGAGATCAGTCGGGTGCCGCTCTCCACCGCACAAGGCTGGGTCGCACGCGCACGCGCCAAGGGACTCCTCCCACCCGGACGGCGCGGGCGCGCAGGATGACCAAGACCCGAGGCCGCGTGCGGCGTGGGAGTCGACCATGAATCGGATGTCTGACGCCGAGAGTCACGGTCTCGACAGTGTCTCCGCCTCGATCGACCTGGCCTATCCGTTCACCGGATGCTGGCTCGTCCAGAACAGCCCTGCGAACGGGGTTCCCAGCCACGGCACGCACGCCTTCGCCACGGCCTTCGCCATTGACTTCGTGCCGGTCAGTGACTCCGGACGTACAGCACCGATCACCCTGAGTTCCCTCGTGCGACCGGAACCCGCCGACAGGTTCCCCGGTTTCGGCCGCCCGATCCTGGCCCCCGTCGAAGGAGTCGTCGTGGCCGTGCATGATACCGAGCCCGACCATCCTGCCTATCGCGGCTTGCCCTCGATCCGGTACGCACTGTCCCAGCGCCGCCGAGCGGCGGCGGGATGGGTCGCACTCGCGGGTAACCATGTTCTGATCGACAGTGGCGGCATCATCGTCGCGCTGTGCCACTTGCAGCAGGGCAGCATCCAGGTCGCGCGAGGCCAACAGGTACAGGCCGGAAGCGCGCTCGGGCGTTGCGGCAACTCCGGCAACAGCACCGAGCCTCACGTTCACGTCCAGGCAATCGACAACCTCGACATCACGCGCACCAACGCCGTTCGCCTGACGTTCAACGGCTCTCTACCAACTAACGGCGAAGTCATCAACGCCGATGAGACTCGCCGCGCTTACTGATCGCCGCCGCGCTCACTGCTCTTCCTGCCCATCCGCACGACCGTCGTCTGCGCACATCCTGAGTTCTCCCGTGCTTCCTTGACCGGCTCTTCGGACTTCAGGTGGGGGTGGTGGGGTCGAGGCCTCCGGCGATGAGGAGCATTCTGAGTCTGTAGTTGTCGTAGTTGGTGAAGCCGCGGGCGATGCGGCGGGCGAGTTCGATGAGGCCGTTCACGGCTTCGGTTCCGCCGTTGGATGAGCGGTCGGTGGTCCAGTAGGACAGGAACGCGGTCCGCCACTGGGTGAGGGTGCGTCCGAGGCGGGCGATCTCGGGGATGGGGCAGGTCGGGAACGATGCGAGTACCTGCTCGGCGATCTTCCGCCCTTCGGTCAAGTCGGGCTGTCGGTAGGCGTCGCGGAGTTGCTGTGCGGCGTGCTAGGCGACTTCGACCTCGACGTGCTCCTCCCGTTGGGTGAATGCTGTTTCCAGGCGGGCCTTCTGCCGGTCGGTGAGTTTGTCGCGTCTGGCGCGGAGGATGTTGCGGATCCCGTAGAGCGGGTCGCCTCGTCGGCCGCGGTGTTCGAGGGTGTCCTGTTGGACGCGGCGACGAACCTCATCGACGGCGGCAGTACCGAGTTTCACGACGTGGAACGCGTCGAGCACGGCGACCGCATCGTCGAGCTCGTCGTCGAGGGCCTTCTTGTAGCCGGCGAACGGGTCCAGCGTCGCGATCTGGATCCCGTCGCGGAACGTGTCGTCGCGCTCTTTGAGCCAGTCTGCGTAGGCCTTCGCGGATCGGCCGGGCACCAGATCGAGGAGCCTGGCTCGGACGTGTCCGCCGACATCACGGGTCAGATCGACCATCCCGGTCAGCTCCTTCGGCCCGCGCCCGCCGTCGGCGACGGACTTGGTGGAGACGTGGTGCCAGAGGTGCTCGTCGACGCCGAGAGTGGTGACCCCCGCGAAGCGGGACTGGTCCGCGGCCCGCTTCTCCAGCACTGGTTTCACGTGACGCCACACCGTCTTCCACGACACTCCGAGCTGCCTGGCGATGCCCTGCACCGAGGCGTTCTCCCGACGCATCTGAGCGACCGCCCACGAGATCGCCCGGGCAGTGAGCTGCGCCCGCGGGGCGGAAACGGCGGCGTCCTGCTCGGTGAACGACTTCCCCGGACATGCTGCGTCGGTGCAGCGGAACCGGCGCTTACGCCACCGGACCTGCACCGGGACCGCGCCCATCGGCGCGTCGACCAGCAGCAGCGTCTTCCGCCCACCCGACTGGGCAACCTGCCCGCACCGCGCGCACCCCGCCGGGCCCGGTGGGGACTCGACATCAATGACGAGCACGCCATCGACGCGGCGTTCGACGGCCACGACGCGCAGCCCGCCGAGGCCGACCAGCAGGTCGCAGCGATCACAGTAGACAGCAGGAGATGGGCACGCAGCAGCGCACCCCGTAGCATCGGGCACGGGTCGAGGACTCCGAACGGACAGGAAGCTTGGTCGCTACCGATCCTCGGGGCCTCGACCCACCTCACCCCGTCACCACACCGCCCGGCGCGTTGTCCCACCCCCACCTGAAGTCCGAAGAGCCCCTTGACCCCGCATCAGAGAATGAACGTATCCTAAGTGCCGTAGTTGCTGATACACTAGATAGTCAGCGAGATGGCGGAAGGATGGTGGTCTGAATGCATGGCGGCGTGATTCCGTTCCGGGGTACCGGGGCTGATGCGCTGCGCTATGTCGAGGCCGACCGCTCCCGCGCTGACGACTACTACCTGGGCGCGGAAGCGACCCTCGCGCAGTTCATGGCGCTGGACGGCTCGGGTGAGGTGACTGCTGAGCTGGCCCTTGATCCCGAAGCGTATGCGGGGGGGGTGGACTGGGAGAACCCGTTGATCGGGGAGCGGATGGGGAAGCCTCGCGGTGCGGGGTCGGATCGGAAGTCGTCGCCCCGGTTCATGGAGATGGTTGTCAACACACCCAAGAGCTTGTCGATCGCGGCCGCTTTGCACCCGGAAGTCTCCGATGCCTTGGACGCCGCGCAGCAGGATGCGCTTTCGGAGATTCGGCGTTGGCTCGCCCAGCACTCCGTGACCCGCGTTGGCTCGCTGGGTGCTCAGGAGGTCGTACCCATCGAGCAGATGCACGTCGTCGGGATCACGCACCGCACGAGTCGGGCGGGTGATCCGCACCGGCACATTCATATGCAGATCGGCACCCGCGTGTTCGCGGCGGGCAAGTGGCGGGGCCTGTTCACCGCCGCCCTGTTCCGGCAGCAGGGCACGATCCGCGCCCTCGGCACCGCCGTGATCGCCGCCAGCCCCGAACTTGCCGCCGTGCTGGATCGTCATGGCCTGAGTCTCGACCCCGCGACCGGCGAGGTGGTCGAGTTGCAGCCGTTCAACGCGGTGATGTCGAAGCGGGGCGAGCAGGTGCGTAAGAACCTCGAACGCCTCGAAGCCGCATGGGATGCCGCGCACCCCGGCGAGAGCATGGGCCCAGGCCTCGCCTCGCGCCTGCGAGCCGACGCCTGGGCGCATGAACGGCCCGCGAAAAAGCCCACCACCCTGGGCGACGAAGCCGCATGGGTGACAGAGCTACGCGAGGCCGGATACGACCCCGACACCTGGCAGCGGCACGAGCCTATCGCCTCGGTGTCGCTCGATGATCTGTCCGTGCAGGAGGTTGCATCGCGCACGCTGGATCGTTGCGCCGCTGCCGAGTCCGCATGGTCGGCCCACACCGTGATCGAGCACGCGACCCGGATCATGACCGAGCACGGCGTGCAAGCGACCCCTGCCGAGATACGAGACTTCATCACGGCCGCGTCGCGGTTGGCGTTGGAGGACTGCTTCACGATCCTGCCACCAGACGCACCGGCGCTTGAGCATGTGGCGCATCTGACGAGCGTGGGCGTCATGCAGGCCGAAACCGAACTGCGCGACCTCATCACCGCACGAGTACCCGAGACTGAGCCGGCGGTGCCGAATGTGCAGGGGGTGACGCGGGCCGCTGGCCTCGACGCGGGCCAGGCCGAGGCTGCCGCAGCTCTCGCCTCCACCGACCCGCTGGTAATCGTGGAGGGCGCGGCAGGTAGCGGGAAGACGACGATGCTGGGGGTTGCTATCGAGGCCGCGGCGCAGGAGGGTAGGGCGTCGCGGGTGGTGACGCCGACGAAGAAGGCCGCCGACGTCGCACGCCAAGCGCTCGGGGTTCCGGCTGATTCTGTGGCCGCGCTCGTCCACGCACACGGCTACCGCTGGAACGCCGACGGCGTATGGACACGCCTCACACCCGGCGAGGCTGACCCTGAGACCGGTCGCACTTACAGCGGCCCACCCGAAACGGCACGCCTCCAAGGGGGTGAGCGGATCGTGGTGGACGAGGCCGGGATGCTCGACCAAGACAGTGCCCTCGCCCTGCTCACCGTCGCCACAGAGACGGGCGCGACTATTGCGCTTGTCGGCGACCGCGCGCAACTGCCCGCCGTCGGCAGAGGCGGGGTGCTGGACATGGTCGCGCAGATTCGGGGCCGCACCATCGACATGGCGGAGGTGCATCGCTTCGCCGACCCCGCATACGCGGAGCTATCAGTGAGGTTGCGGGAACGGAACGATCCGGGCCTGATCTTCGACCAACTCACGGCGCTCGGCCTGATCCACCTGCACGCCAACGCCGAAAGTCTACACGATCACATCGCCCGCAACAGGAGCGATGGCGAGGCGGTCACGGTCGCCACCAACGACGAAGCCACCCGCCTGAACGAGCGCATCCACGACCAGCGCACGCACGCCGGAGCCGTGGACGACGCGGCGACCGTGACCGGCAGCGACGGCCTCCCCATTGGGCGGGGTGACCTGATCCAGACGCGGAAGAACGACACCGGCCTGGGTGTGGCGAACCGGCAACTATGGATCGTGCAACACGTCGCGGACGATGGAGCATTGTGGTCCGTCGAGGCAGGCAGCGATCGGAAACGCGAGCACACTGTCCAGCTGCCCGCCGCGTACGTCACCGAGCACGCGCAACTCGCCTACGCCTCCACCGCATACGGAGTGCAGGGCGTCACAGCCAAGGGGTCGCATACGATCCTCAGTGACGCGATGAGTGGTGCCGCCGTGTACGTCGGGATGACCCGAGGCGAGGACGAGAACCAGTTGCATGTTATCGCCGACAGCACGGGTGATGCTCGTGCGCAGTTCATTGACGCTCTCGAACGCGACCGCGCTGACCGGGGACTCACCGCCGCCGCCCGGCAAGCAGAGGAAGCCGTGCGGGGTCTGGTCGACGACGGCCCTGCGAAGATCGTCAACACCGAGATATCAGCACTCACCAAGCGGGCCGAACAAGCGGAATGGCGAGCGGCACTCTGGCGACGGGCCGCTGACGCGTTCACCGAACTGCACGAGCAGCAGCGCAGCGGGCGCGACCAGGCACGTCAGGGCAGCGAGACCGCAGCCCAGCAGCTTGAACACGTGCGCGCCGAAGTCGCCGCCCCGCTCACAGCGAAAGCATCGGCGGCGCTGGCCGAGTGGCAGGCCGCCGACACCGCACAGCAGACCGCCCGCGACCGCCTGCGCAGTGTCGGCAGATTCGGCAAGCGCCGCGCCACCACCGAACACCACACCGCGCAGCATCTCGCCCGTGACGCCGAGCGGCGATTGACAAGCTTTTGGGGTGGGCCGCCCCGGTGGAACGAGGACAGTGCAGCGTGGATCGAGCGTGTCGTTCGGCACCGGATCAGCACTGACCCGCGAGTTATGGAGGCGACCGAACAGCAGGAGACGGCGGCGAAAGCGGTACGCAAGGCATTGGAACCCGATGACCTGCCGCGCCTGCGCATTTACTCTCGCATCTTCGGCACGGCAACCGTGATGAAGAACCGCGCCGTCTACCTCGACACCCGTCCCCATGCCAATGCGGAGAACCAGGCCCGCACCGCGCACCATGCCCGCGCCGAGATCGAGGCGCTACGCGCACTCACCCCCGCCGAAGCTGTCGAGCGGATCGAACAGACCCATGCGGCCGAGCGAACCGCACGCGAGGCCGCTGATCATGCTCTCGCGGAACGCCGACGTCGGTTTCCATCGAGGTCATACTCGCGTGAGGATGGCCCCCAGCGCGACGGACCGTCCCTGAGCCGTTGATTACCAAGACCCGGACACGTGTTCTGTAGCCGACATTGCTCAGGGGACGCGGAGTTCGCGGATCGGTTCGCGCCTGCTCGCGATGATCGCGGGGACCGCGGCAGCGATCAGTGCGGTGACGAAAGTCAGTACGGCGAGGGCTCCGGTGAATGCGATGCCTGGGAGCGGGTCGCCGCCGGTTCTCAGGATGATCGTCGATGCGGTCGTACCGATGGCTATGCCGATGAGCGCGAGGATTCCTGTCTGGACGAGTAACAACGTCACGATCAGGCTACGGGTCGCGCCGAGTGCTCGGCGGCGTCCGAAGTCCTTGCGCCGCATCATCACGAGCCCGTAGAGCAGGATCGCGACCAGTCCTCCCGTGAGGCCAAGAAGCGCCAGAACCAGGCCGCGGGAGAAGCTGCCGAGCTGGTCTTGGATCATGCCGCGCAACTGGGCGAGAGCCTCGCTGGTCTCGATGGTGACCTTCGAGCTGTCATCGGGCGCAAGCACGGAGCGGACCGCATCGCTGACCGGGGCGACGAGTTCGGGTTCGTCCGCGATGACTACCAGAACATTCACCGGCTCCGCTCCTGTAGCCTCGGGCTGGGGAACGAACACAGCCGGCTCGAACCCGGCGAGGAAGTCCGGCACGTCCAAGGAACCGGCGACGGCGTACGAGGCGCCGCTAGTGAGGGTGATGCCGCCGGCGGTCTCGGGAAGGCCGAGATGGTCGAGCGCGGTCTGCGAGGCCCAGGCAATCTCCCCGGGCAGGGCGCTCGCGTCGGGGATGCCGAGCCGGTCCAGATGTGCGGTGTATAGGTAGCGCACCGGCACGCGCGTGCCGTCTGGCACCGCGGCGTTGGTCGCATCCGTCGCGGAGGAGAAAGCGGCTGCCCACTCGATTCCCTCGACCTGCGCGATCCTGTCGAGAACATCGCTCGTGATGCCGGCCGTGCTGTCGGCTCGGACCGTGATGGATCGCGTTCCGGCGGAGTCAATCGAGCCCAGCACTTGTTGCTCTGCGCCGACCGTCCGGCCCGTGGTGAGCATGACCCCGAGAATCATGCCGATGATGGTCAGCACGGTAACCACCGACGCGACTGGCTGTGAACGTGCGGACGCCGCGGCCTCACGGAGGATCGCCGTGATCACAGCCGGATCTCCCGGTCGCAGGATTCGGCGACGTGCGGGGTGTGCGTGACGACGATCACTGCGGCACCTGCGCGCGCGTGATCGCGCAGGGCGGAGACGACGAGGTCGGTGGTGGTGGGGTCGAGGTTGCCGGTCGGTTCATCGGCGAGTAGCACGCGGGGCCGGTTCAACAATGCACGGCACAGCGCGATCCGTTGCGCCTGCCCACCGGAGACCTGTCCAGGCTTGCGATGTGGAGGCACATCGACGCCGAACATCTCCAGGAGCCCCAGTGCGCGATTGACCGATTCGCGCCGCCGTTGGGCGCGATACAGAGCAGTCTCTGTGACATTGTCGAGAACGGTGCGCGTCGCGTCCAGCGCCGCGTCTTGAAAGACGAAACCGAACCGCTCTGCTCGCAGATGGGCCCGCTTCGCGTCGGACAACGGCCGAGTGGCCTGCCCATCCAGCATGATGTCGCCCTCGCCCGGATGCAGCATCAGACCGAGGATGTACAGCAGCGTCGATTTCCCCCGGCCGGACGGCCCCGTGAGCGCCGTCATCGATCCGGCGGGGAACTGCGCCGACCACCGATCGAGAACAGGGCTTCCCGGGACGTATCCGAAGGTGACATCCCGGGCCTCGAGCGCATACCCCCGGTCCACGCGCTTCATTCGACGCCCGTCGCTGGCACCCGGACGCGGGTGCCAGCATCGACACCGGTGATCACAGACATCCCCTTCGCGGATGCCTCCACGGTGACGGGGATGGTCGTCCCGGTGTCATCGATCACCGCGACTTGCCCGTCCGCCTGGGTGACGAGCGCCGCAGACGGCACGGTAAGTCCGTGCACGGTCTCGACGGTGATGACCTGCGAAGCCAGTGTGGCCTGCCCGGTCACGGGCACTTGGTCGCATCCTTCGCCGCAGAGCGAGCCGCCGTCAGCCCCGGTGAGCGCTACGGTCACGGCGCCGTTCTCGTCACGGCTCTGGTCACCGGCGTACCCTTCCCAAGGGTCCCCGTCTGGCGAGGTGATCTGAACTCGGACACCCGTGGCCAGCATCCCCGCCTGGGTGTCGGTCACCGGGATCCAGAACTCCGGCTCGCTCGGCAGGCCCTGAATCACTTCTTCGCCGCCCGCCAGCGACGTCCCTCGGTCGACGAGCTCAGTATCCAGCGCCACCCTGGTCGGCAGCGATGGAACGAAGATGACATCTCCGACGGCGACCTCGCCGGTCGCCTCGACGTCCGCGGCTTTCTGCCACGCCTTGATCGCGGCGACCGTGCCCGCCTCGGCCTTGCCGTCTGCGATCCCGCCGTAGTATCCGAGCGCGCCGAGCATCACCTGCAGTTGCTGAACATCGGGCCCCTCGATGCCCAACGAGATCGTGCGGAAGGCGGGAACATCGCCCTGAGCGATCGTCACGGGCCGCAGATCGACCGAGTAGAGCACGGTGCCCTGACCGACCTCTTCTCCCGCGCTGACGTCGATCGACGTGACCACGCCCGCAGCACGGTTCACGCCGACAGGCTCGGGCGTCCACTTCGCGACCGTGTTGAGTGTAATCGAAGCACCCACGTCGCCCTCGGCTACCTCGACGAACGTGAAGTCGGTCAGCTCCAATGGATCCTCTGCCGGAGTCAGCACGGTCAAAGCCGCCCACGCCGACCCGGCGCCCAGTGCTATGAGCAGAACGCCGCCGAGAATCAGCCCCAGCCATCGTCGACGAGCCGTCGAAACACTGCGCTGCATACATCTCCCCAGGCATCGTCGTGGACATGGCAACTTCGTCGCTCAGACGAGTGCCGTACGGATTATCGAGCAGACAGCGTCACAGCGTCGGCTGAGGGCAGAGCGTGTTCAGCTCATCCCACCGGTCGGAGCTGACCTCGCCGACGAACGTGTACGACATCCACGGTTCCGAGCTTTGATAGCGGTCGATGAAGACCTGCTCCGACGGCGCCTCTTCGACCTCGACGCCCTCTGCACGCAGACACTCCGCGGTTTCGAGTTCAGCCTGGTACAGCGCTGTCCACTGCTCGCTGGTGAACTCCGACAGAGGGATGCTGTCGTCTTCGGGCATGCATTCGGCCTGGTCGATCTCGTACTGGTCCATTTGCTCGGTCGTTCCCTCGAACCCGATGCCGCCTGTCGCCTCGTTGAGGGTGACGTCCCAGCCCTTCTCGTTCAGGCAGTCAGCGAGGGCCTGAGAGTCAGGCCAGTTCTCGGCGAAGCTATCGTTTGCCTGTGGTTGGGCCGACGTGTTCGTCGCATCGCCTGCTGGCTCGGTGGCGGAACATCCGACCAGCATCACCAGCGCGACCGCGACGCTCAACGTACCGAACGCCCTCCTCTTATCCGCACGGGGTTTCATACTGGGTGTTCCTTCCACACGCGGCGATCGGGTGGGAACTGTCGTGAAACGACGGTCCCCACCCGATCGTGCCGACAACGAATCGGCCCTAGTAGTCGCAGCCGTTGGCCAGCGAGTAGATCGTGCCACCCGTGCTGGCGCCGCCCGACGTGGTTGCACCGAACGACGAGTACAGGACCTTGACAGAAGCGATCGAGTTGCCGGGCTTCGTGTCGCTCTTCGACTGCCCGCCAGCGTTGAGACGCATGAACGTGTTCTGGGTGGAGTTGGCAGTCAGCTTCACGGAGACCGAGCAGCTGTGTCCGCCGACCGAGGCTTCCGCAGCCATCGCGGGAGCCGCAGCGAACATAGTGACACCGAGCGCAGCGACCACGCCAAGCGCAGCGATCTTCGACTTCGTACGAGACATCTTGAGCCCTTCGAGAGTGAGGTGGATGGGAGATCGCGCGCACTCGCAACACTACGGACCGCCTGCGTCGGGCACGAGGCCACCGGACGCAGTTTCACCAAGAGTTCATCTCGCGGCGTGCAATCCTGCGAGTGAGCGGGTCACGTAGTTCAGCTCCGCATCGTTGGCGGCTGCTGTCACCGCGTCTTCGCCCACACCGTGCCCCGATGAACGCCGAACTGTCGGGCGAGCACGTTCACGCTGATTCCCTGCGCACGGGCTGTTCGCATAGCGTCCACTTCGGTGTCAGTGAGACGTGTTCGAGGTCGTTTCTTTGGTTCCGCCGACGCCCCGATCAGCGGGTCTTCGGCCTCACCCCCGGGCTTGGCATCCCCGGGAGTTCCTCGATTCCACGCGGAAACGACCCGCTCGACCCGCTGTCGCCTGTTCCCGCAGTGCCCCATTGCGTCCACGTAAGTTGAGAAAATCGAAACCTGCCCCGTCTGATGGCGGGGCAGTTTCGTGTTCGGGCCGGGATCGTCTGCGGTGCTGCTGCTGCCGGACGCGAGGACGCTGGCGGCAGGCTCTACCGGGACAAACGTGGTGTTCTCGTCCTCGTCCACGATGATCTGCTTGAACAGGGCACGGTTCAGGATGCGGCGTTCAGAAGGTTCGCACTTGCTGTAGAGGTCGCCGAGATCGGTGTGGATGTCGGTGATCTGGTCGAGGCCTCCGCGGGCGCTAGTGTACGTGGTGGCAAGGCTGTCGAGCCTTTTGGTTATCTGATCGAGGCTGGCGCGGATGCGGTCTTGTTCGCTCTTGAGCAGGTCAAGCGGGATCGCGTCGGCGTAGTGGGCTTGGACGAGCTTGAGTCGCTCGGCTTCGAGCTTGTCGCGCCGGTTGGTCAGCAGGGCGCGTTCGTCGTCGCTGGAGGCTTCGAGCTGGTCGAACACCTGGTGCAGCACCGCCCGGACGTGCTTTGCCTCATCCTCGGTGAGGCCGTTGCTGCTGTAGGGCGTGAGGAGCGAACTGGTGACAGGTTCGGTTTAGGCCGCGAGTGTGAGCGGCTCGGCTAGCTTGGCTTCGAACTCGATGGGCGTCAAGCCGCCGAGGGTGTCCTGGGCGCGCTGGCGGTGATACTTCCGCTCGATCCAAACGACGATCGCGAGTCGCAGTTCCTGCCGGGTCGCCCACCGCTGCTGGTTGAGGACGTTCGTCTGTACCAGTGACCAGAACGACTCCATGGCCGCGTTGTCCCCCGCAGCGCCGACTCTTCCCATCGATCCGACCATGTCGTGGCGGCGCAACTCGCGGGCCATCGCGCGGCTGCGGAACTGGCTGCCCCTGTCGGCGTGCAGGATGCAGCCGGCGACCTCACCGCGGCGCGCGACAGCATTTCGGACGGCGTCGACGGCGAGCTTCGCGGTCATCCGATCTGAGATCGAGTACCCGACGATTCGGTTGGAGAACACGTCCTTGATCGCGCAGCAGTAGAGCTTGCCTTCGCTCGTCCAGTGCTCCGTGATGTCCGTGAGCCAGAGCCGGTTCGGTGCATCGGCGCGGAACACGCGCTGGACGTGATCGTCGAACACGGGCGGCCCGGCCTTCTTCCCCTTCCCGCGTCGCCGGCGTTGCGCGGATGAGAGGATCCCGGCCTGCGAGCACAGCTTCCACGCCGTGCGCCTGCTCATCCGCCACCCCGCCCGGCGGGCCTCGTCGGCGAGGTATCGGTATCCGAACGTCGGGTCGTCGTGGTGCGCATCATGCAGCGCGTTGATCCGATATGCGCGGAGCACGTCCGCGTCCCGGACGGGGTCGTTGCGCCACCGGTAGTAGGGCTGGCGGGCGAGCTTGAGAACCCGGCACGACACCGTCACGGGGATCCCCGCGTCGGCGAGCTCAGATACGAGCGGGTACGTCATTTTGGGGAGCCACCAAGCCGCAGGTTCGCCTGCGACAGATACGCCGCCGCACGGCGGAGGACCTCGTTCTCCTGCTCGAGCAACCGGATCCGCTTCTTCAACTCCCGCGCCTCGGCAGCGTCCGCGGCGGTCTGGCCGGGACGGTTACCGTCTTCGACGTCGGCTTGACGGAGCCAGTTCTGCAACGTCGCTTCGCTGATACCGAAGTCGCGGCGATCTGTTTGATGGTGACGCCGCTCTCGCGGCTGCGAGCAACCGCAACGACGTCCTCGCGGAACTCTCTGGGATAGGGGCCGGGCATGATGACATCCTCCCCGTCAGCGCCTCCCGGCACTAACGATCAGTTGTCACCAATCCGTTCCCCACGCCCAGGCCTGCGTCGAAGAATGCCCGGTCGACTGCATCTATGAAGGAGAGCGGTCGCTGTACATTCATCCAGACGAGTGTGTCGACTGTGGCGCCTGCGAGCCGGCCTGCCCGGTTGAGGCCATCTATTACGAGGACGACGTCCCGGACCAATGGGCAGAGTATTACAAGGCCAATGTCGAATTCTTCGACGAACTCGGTTCACCGGGTGGTGCCGTCAAGCTCGGCAACACCGGCCGGGACCACCCCCTGGTTGCGGCATTGCCACCGCAAAACCAAGATATTGGCCTTTAGGTCGGCCCCTTCGCCCGCTTTGCGCCCGTGCCGGGGGAAGCTCGTAGGGAGCAGCCCACACAGGTGACGCCACTGCAAGAAGGTCAAGGGCGGGTTCGAGTTGCACCGGATACTGCCCAGGAGGCCGCCACGCCGCAGCGGCACCCGACTATCGAGGTGTGGCTACGTGTTCAAGCGCATCGATATCGAGAATCGTGACCTCCCGGCGCCCGTGCAATTCGATAAGGCCGGAGGCAGAGAGCGCGGCAAGGCGTCGACTCAGGGTCTCTGGTGTCGTGCCGAGGTACGCCGCAATTTCCTGTTTCGCCATCGGAAGTCTCACCGTGGCCGCTCCGTCCCGCATGGTGCCAGGTAGGTCCAGGAGGTAGGCCGCGACACGGGCATTGACATCGCTGGAGGTGATGGCGGCCAGCAGTCGCTCGACGGAAGAGAGGCGGTCGGAGAGCGTCCGCAGCATCCGCTGACTGATGTCGGGGTAGTCACGAAGTAGGACTGCAAGGTCGGCATGGTCGAACACGCACATCCTGCTCTCTTCCAGCGCGACGGCGAGATCGTTCGGACGGTGGCCCGTCAGGAATGCACGTTCACCCACGACGTCACCGTCGGTCACCGTTCGCAGGATCTGCTCCTGACCATTGGCGGCCGCGTGGCTGACCTTGAGCTGTCCACTGTGCATCACCAGCAGGCGCGAGACCGGCTGTCCGGGCGCATAGACGATCTCCCCCTTTTCGGCGAGTACCGGGCGGGCGAAGTCCGCAACACGCAACTGTTCCTGACGGGTGAGGCCTTGGAAGATCGGGACGCGGGTGACGCACAAGTCATCCTCGGGCATGACACCACTTTATCCCACGCCGACCCGACGCGACCGTAACGGACGGGCCAGCGGCGCTCGGGGAGGAGCCGCGCGAACTTGATCTATGTCAAGGAGTTCGCGGCACGGCGAACCTACGGTGAAGGTGTCAGTAAGAAACACCAAGACGGAAGGATTCCACAATGACCACCGCGACCACAACCCACACCATCCTGGGCTGTGTCAAGCTTCGTAGACGATCTCTTTGTGGATTTCAGGCCGCGGTTGC
>NZ_JBMDJT010000080.1:0-602 GCF_057809335.1 Microbacterium sp. FG3
ACCGGTTGAATCCGCCGCGAGACTTCTCCATCGGTGAGCCGAACCGCCGGTACGTGGGCGATATCACCTACCTCCCGATCGCGGACGGGTCGAACCTGTATCTCGCGACCTGCATCGACCTCGGCTCCCGCAAGCTCGCGGGTTGGCAGGTCGCCGACCACATGCGCGTAGGACTCGTCGAGGACGCCCTCCGCGCCGCAGCTCGTGACCGCGGCTCGCTGGCCGACGCGATCTTCCACAGCGACCACGGCAGTGTCTACGCCTCGAAGGCCTACGCCGCGCTCTGCGCGCAGCTGGGCGTCCTCCAGTCCATGGGTGCGGTCGGCACGAGCGCCGACAACTCCCTGGCGGAGAGCTTCAACGCCGCGCTCAAACGCGAGCTCCTCCAGGGGCGCCCTGCGTTCCCGGACCAGGCCACCGCCTACCGGGCCGTGTTCTGGTGGGCGAACCGCTACAACACCCGCCGGCGCCACTCCGCGATCGGCCACGTGAGCCCGACCACCTACGAGAACGCCTATGAAGCCGTGAGGTCAGCTACCCTCGCGGAAGCGGCATAACCAAACCGACACCGTGTCCACGATCGAGGGTCAAGGCCCAACGGC
>NZ_JBMDJT010000081.1:0-440 GCF_057809335.1 Microbacterium sp. FG3
ACCACTTCACCGGAAGGCCGCCCAACGCTGGGCGGCCTTCCGTCGTTCACACGACGATCGAGCCCCTCCCGAGAACGCCTGACGGTGTTCCCGCGAGGGGCTCGAGTCGTCTCGGGGGAGCGTCGCTCCCTAGAATCGGCGGCATGGTCGCCTCCCTCCATCCGCGCAATGTCCTCGTGTCCGAGCAGCTTCGCGCCGCCGGCATCCCGGGCGAGATCGTGATCCTCCCCGACGCCGCCGCGACCGCCGCGCAGGCGGCGGCCGCGCTCGGGGTCGAGGTCGGGGCGATCGCCAACAGCCTGGTGTTCTGGTGCGACGACGCGCCGCTGCTCGTGATGACGAGCGGCGCGCACCGAGTCGACACCGCCGCCCTCGCCGAGCGTCTGGCCTGGATCGTGTCACCGTCGGGTGATTTCGCGGGTTGAGGATCGTTGAGGCTT
>NZ_JBMDJT010000082.1:0-401 GCF_057809335.1 Microbacterium sp. FG3
GGACGAGCGAAGGCAAGCTCTACTGCTGCGCGATCAAGGACGTGTTCTCCAACCGCATCGTCGGCTACTCGATCAGCGACCGGATGACCGCGAAACTCGCCGTAGACGCCGTCCGAAATGCTGTCGCGCGCCGCGGTGAGGTCGCCGGCTGCATCACGCCGATAGGGGCAGCCAGTTTCGCAGCCGCGCGATGGTCCGCGAGTTACGCCGTCACCACATGGTCGGATCGATGGGACGAGTCGGCGCCGCCGGCGACAACGCGGCCATGGAGAGCTTCTGGTCACTGCTGCAAACGAACGTTCTCAACCAGCAGCGGTGGGCGACCCGGCAGGAGCTGCGACTCGCCATCGTCGTTTGGATCGAGCGGAAGTATCACCGCCAGCGCGCCCAGGACACCCTCG
>NZ_JBMDJT010000083.1:0-375 GCF_057809335.1 Microbacterium sp. FG3
GCGCCGCATCCGCGCGGCCGGCCGGGGCTCGCGTCGGCACCGTGGCCGGCGGGGCGGCCGGAGGGGCGTCCTCGAGGGCCGCGGAGGCGGCGACCGCGGTCCCGGACGTCGCGGCCGCGGCCGGCGGGGCGCTCGGGGAGCTCGTCTCGCCCGGGACGACGGAAGCCTGCGGCGCGGCGTCGGCCGGGGCGAGGCCGGCGGCGGGAGCGCCCGCGACATCCGGCGTCGCGGTCGCATCCGCGTCGGGCTCGGGCGCCGCGGGCGTGGAGTCGTCACCGAGCGGGAGGGCGGAGGGAGGGACCGGCATCGGCGCGGGCGGCGCCGGCGGCACCGGGAGGGCGGCGGCGCTGCCCGGGGCCGGCGCGTCCTCGGCGC
>NZ_JBMDJT010000084.1:0-364 GCF_057809335.1 Microbacterium sp. FG3
CTGACACCATCGGAGAAGTTCACGGAACTCGTTGCGACCACCGGTTGAATCCGCCATGTCCCGCTCCGTCTCGAGCTTCAGCTTTTCCGCTTCCAGCCTCGCTTTCTCGGCCTCCAACCGGAGGACCTTCGCCGCCTGGGACTCAGCCCGACCCGGCGCCGGCATCGACGTCGTGCCGGCGGTCGTGGCCCCCGAGCCGTGCTTCTCGACCCACTCCCGCAACGCGCCGCGGGAGATCCCGAGGTCAGCCGCAATGCCCTTCAACGTCGCACCCGGCGTGGACTCGTACAAGTCCACTGCCCGCTGCCGGAACTCGTCCGTGTAGTTCTTCCTAGCCATCCCTTGGATTCTCGCTACCCCAGCA
>NZ_JBMDJT010000085.1:0-330 GCF_057809335.1 Microbacterium sp. FG3
ATCGGTTGCTGAACGGAGCGGCGAAGCCGCGGAGATGAAGCGACCACCGCAACCGGTCGTCGTCGGAGTGAAGCGAGCGGAGGCCGCGCAGCGGCCGGAGTCGAAAGCAAGGGCTCAACGCCTTGGCCTCGACTCGCTGCGCTCGCTCGGCCCGTCTCCGCTCCGGCGGCTGCGCCGCCTCCGGTCGACGAGCGGATTTGCTGGGGTCGCTTCAGCTTCGTTCGCTTCGCTCACTTCGTTCAGCAACCGTGGGGTTTCACCGATCGGTTGCACCTATCGGTTGCTGAACGGAGCGGCCGGAGGCCGCGGAGATGAAGCGACCACCGCAAC
>NZ_JBMDJT010000086.1:0-321 GCF_057809335.1 Microbacterium sp. FG3
GTTCGCTTCTTTAAGATGCTCGCGTCCACTGTGTAGTTCTCAAAGTACGGGCGGCACCCACCCCGCCACCAACCAAAGGCCGGCGCAAAGATGAGCCCACGAAGTCCCAGGAAATGCTCCCGGTCCTTCAGGACCCAACAGCGTGCAGCCGCCCCGCTCCCGGGCCGATCCGTTCCAGCCACCGAAGTGACGTACTAGAACCAGCCAGACGCGCTGACGGCATGTCAAATGTTCCACCCATGAGCTAACCGGCATCACACATTCGATGATGATCCGGCGCCTGGACACCCCAGAGGGTGCCAGATGCTCCTTAGAAAGGAG
>NZ_JBMDJT010000009.1:0-84272 GCF_057809335.1 Microbacterium sp. FG3
TGCTGATGCACGCGCGCGATCGTGGAGTCGATCGAGACGACCCAGTCGATTTCCCCAGCGGCGTCGGCCTGCTTCTGCACCTCGGTGAGCAGCTTCTGCCAGGTGCCGTCCCCGGCCCACCGGTTGAACCGCTTGTAGATCGAGTTCCACTTCCCGAACCGTTCCGGAACGTCACGCCACGGCGCACCGGTCCGGTACTTCCACGCCATCCCCTCGATAGCGAGCCGGTGATCCGTCCACGGCCGCGACCGACCGGTCACCGTCGGCATCAACGGCTCCATCACGGCCCACACCTCGTCAGAGATCTCCTGTCGCGTCACCGTTCAAGACTCACCCACCGAGGAGCGGAACCTCTTGATCAACACGCCCTCGTCGAAGAGCATGAGCTCGGGCTTCATCGCGAGCGAGCGCGCGATCGCCACGCGCTGCTGCTGACCGCCCGAGAGCTCGTGCGGGTACGCGTCCATCCGGTGCGCCAGGCCCACGCGCGTCAGCAGCGCCCGCGCCTCCGCCTGCGCCTGCGCGCGCGGCACGCCGCGCACCCCGATCGGCCCCTCCGAGACGTTCTCGAGCGCCGTCATGTGGCCGAACAGGTTGAAGCGCTGGAAGACCATGCCGATCCTCTCGCGCCGCGCCGCGACCTCGCGCTCGCGCAGCTCGTAGAGCCGGCCGTTGCTCTCGCGGTAGCCCACGTGCTCGCCGGCCACGCGCAGCTCTCCCCCGTCGATCCGCTCGAGGTGGTTGATGCAGCGCAGGAACGTCGACTTGCCCGATCCGCTCGGGCCGATGAGGCACACGACCTCGCCGGGCGCGACCGCGAGGTCGATGCCCTTCAGCACCTCGTTGTCGCCGAAGCGCTTGCGCACGCCGACGGCCTGGACGAGCGGAGCGTTCATCGGGTCCTCCCCGGCAGGATGCGGCGCAGCACGTCGCCGACGCTCGACGCGTCGCTCACCGACGAGTACTCGAAGCGCCGCTCGATGAAGTACTGGCCGATGCTGAACACGGTCGTGAGGATCAGGTACCAGATCGACACCGTCAGCAGCAGCTCGACCACGAGCAGGTTGTTGGAGTAGATGCCCACCGCCGACAGCAGCAGCTCGCCGTACTGGATCGTGTAGGCCAGCGACGACGTCTTGAGCATGTTGATGAACTCGTTGCCCGTGGGCGGCACGATCACCCGCATCGCCTGCGGCAGCACGATCCGGCGCATGGTGCGTCCCGGCCGCATGCCGATCGACTTGGCGGCCTCCACCTGGCCCTTGTCGACCGACACGATGCCCGCGCGCACGATCTCGGCCATGTACGCGCCCTCGTTGATGCCGAGCCCCAGCAGGGCCGCGAGGAACGGCGTCATGATCGTGTTCGTGTCGACGGAGCCGGCGAACGGGATCCACACCTCGGGGAACACCAGCGACAGGTTGTACCAGAGCAGCAGCTGCACGAGCACGGGCGTGCCGCGGAAGAGCCACACGTAGCCGCCCGCCACCGCGCGCGCCACGGGGTTCGCCGACAGGCGCATGATCGCGGCCACGACGCCCAGCACGATGCCGAGCGCCTGCGCGGCGATGCTGATGAGCAGCGTGCCCGCCATGCCCTGCAGGATCGTCGGCACGGTGAGGAACCGCAGGGTCGCGTCGTACTGGATGTCGGCCTGCGAGAAGGCGTAGACGAGCGCGGCGAGCAGGACGAGCACCACGGCGCCCGTGATCCAGCGCCCCCAGTGCCGCACCGGGACCGTGGTCATCGTCCGCTCGTCCATGTCAGCCGCCGTTGATCGTGGCTTCGTCGACCGCGCCGAGCGGGGTCTCGTACTTCTCGATCAGCTCGCCGTACTCGCCGCCGTCGATCGCGGCCTGCACGGCCTGCTGGATCGCGTCGCGCAGCTCGGCGTCGTCCTTGCTCACGCCGATGCCCATCGGGCCGGCCTGCACCTGGTCGCCCACGACCTCGAAGTCCTCGCCGCCGCCCGACACCCGCGCGTTGTACGCGGCCACCGGGTAGTCCTGCATGCCCGCGACGGCGCGGCCGTTCTTCACCTGCAGCATCGCCTCGGTCTCGCGGTCGAACGAGAGGATCTCGATCGGCACCTGCCCCTCGGCCTCGCACGTAGCCGACTGGTCCTGCGCGTAGCCCTCCTGCACCGTGCCGCGCTGCACGGCGATCGTCCGCCCGCACAGGTCCTCGATGCCCGTGAGGCCCTCGGGGTTGCCCTTCGGGACGAGCAGGACGGCGCCGGCCATGTAGTAGTCGACGAAGTCGATCTCCTGCTGGCGCTCCTCGTTGTCGCTCATGCCCGAGACGATGATGTCGATGCGGCCCGAGTTCAGCTGCGTGATGAGGCTGTCGAAGACGACGTTGTTCCACTCGAACGGCACGCCCAGCTGCTCGCTCAGGATGTCGGTGAGCTCCTTGTCGAAGCCGAGGATCGTCGTGCCGTCCTCGTCGTAGTACTCCATCGGCGCGTACGCGATGTCGCCGCCGACCACGATCTTGCCGGCGTCCTTGATGTCCTGCGGCAGCGCGTCGTACAGGGGCGCCCCGGTGTCGACGGCCTGCTCGGGCGCGGCGCCCGCGCAGCCGGCGAGGACGAGGGCGGCGGTCGCGCCCGCGGCGGTCAGCGCCAGCGCGCGGCGAAGGGTGGGGATTCGCATGGACTTCCTCGTGGATCGATGACGCAAACCGCATCATTCTGCGCGGCCGGCGCTGGACCCCCGTGCGGACGCAGCACGGCCCCCGCGCCTCGTGAGCGCGGGGGCCGTGGTTGCGGTGGTCGCTTCATCTCCGGCCGCTAGCGCGGCCTCCGTTCAGCAACCGATGAGTGGAGCCCACCGGTTGCTGAACGGAGCGCCGCAGGCGCGGAGATGAAGCGACCAGCTGAAGCGATCAGCGCGCAGCGCTGCCCTCCACGTAATCGTCGTCGCTGTTCTTCCACGAGAACAGGGCGCGCAGCTCCTTGCCGGTGGCCTCGATGGGGTGCGACTCCTCCTTCTCGCGGAGGGCCTTGAACTCCGGCGCGCCGGCGTCCTGGTCGTCGATGAAGCGCTTCGCGAACGCGCCCGACTGGATGTCGGCGAGCACGTCCTTCATGCGCTGCTTCGTGTCGGCGTCGATGACGCGCGGGCCCGAGACGTAGTCGCCGAACTCGGCCGTGTCCGAGATGGACCAGCGCTGCTTGGCGATGCCGCCCTCCCACATGAGGTCGACGATGAGCTTGAGCTCGTGCAGCACCTCGAAGTAGGCGATCTGCGGCTGGTAGCCCGCCTCGGTCAGCACCTCGAAGCCCGCCTGCACGAGGTGGCTCATGCCGCCGCACAGCACGGCCTGCTCGCCGAACAGATCCGTCTCGGTCTCCTCGGTGAACGTCGTCTTGATGACGCCGGCGCGGGTGCCGCCGATCGCCTTCGCGTACGAGAGCGCGACGTCCCAGGCCTGGCCAGACGCGTCGTTCTCGACGGCGATGATGTCGGGGATGCCGCGGCCGGCCACGAACTCGCGGCGCACCGTGTGGCCCGGGGCCTTCGGCGCGACGAGGATGACGTCGACGTCGCTGGGCGCCTGGATGTAGCCGAAGCGGATGTTGAAGCCGTGCGCGAAGGCCAGCGTCTTGCCCGCCGTGAGCTTGGGGGCGATGCCCTCGGCGTAGATCGAGCGCTGGTGCTGGTCGGGCGCGAGGATCATGATGAGGTCGGCCCACTCGGTCGCGTCGGCGACCGACTTGACCTCGAAGCCGTCCTCCTGCGCCTTGGCCGTGGACTTCGAGCCGTCCTTGAGGGCGATGACGACCTCGACGCCCGAGTCGCGCAGGTTCTGGGCGTGGGCGTGGCCCTGCGAGCCGTACCCGACCACCGCGACCTTCTTGCCCTGGATGAGCGACAGGTCGGCGGCGGCGTCGTAGAGGATCTCGGTCACTGGTTCTCTCCTTGGGTGTTGCTGGTGGGCTTGCGGTGGTCGCTTCATCTTCGCGGCTTCGCCGCTTCGTTCAGCAACCGATGGAGTCGGGCTCAGCCGCGGAGGACGCGCTCGGTGATGGACTTGCCGCCGCGGCCCAGGGCGAGCAGGCCCGACTGGGCGAGCTCCTTGATGCCGAACGGCTCGACGGCCTTGAGGAACGCGTCGACCTTGCCCTTGTCGCCGGTCACCTCGATCACGAGCGCGTCGGGCGCGTAGTCGACCACGCGGGCGCGGAAGAGGTTCACGACCTCGAGCACGTTGGAGCGGCTCGTGTTGTCGGCCTTCACCTTGACGAGCATGTGCTCGCGCTGCACCGACGAGGCCGGGTCGAGCTCGACGATCTTGATGACGTTGACGAGCTTGTTCAGCTGCTTCGTCACCTGCTCGAGCGGCAGGTCGTCGACGTCCACGACCACCGTGATCCGCGACAGGCCGGGGATCTCCGTCACGCCCACGGCGAGGGAGTTGATGTTGAAGCCGCGGCGGGCGAACAGCCCGGCCACGCGGGTGAGCAGACCGGGGCGGTCCTCGACGAGCAGGCTCAGCACGTGCGTCGACATCTCAGGCCTCCTCGTCGAACGTCGGCGCGTTGTCCCGCGCGTACTG
Organism: Microbacterium sp. FG3; assembly: GCF_057809335.1. Lineage (NCBI taxonomy): Bacteria > Bacillati > Actinomycetota > Actinomycetes > Micrococcales > Microbacteriaceae > Microbacterium > Microbacterium sp. FG3. The sequence goes on from NZ_JBMDJT010000009.1 coordinate 4,561, forward strand.
GATGTAGCTGTTGCTCACGCCCTGCGGCACCATCGGCCACACCATCGCGTCGGCGCTCACGACGAAGTCGATGACGACGGGCCGGTCGTTGATCGACAGCGCCTCCTGGATCGCCGCGTCCACCTGATCCTCGGTCTCCACGCGGATCGCGTGGCAGCCGTACGCCTCGGCGAGCTTGACGAAGTCGGGCACGCGGATCGATCCGGCGCCCGTGTTCAGGTCGGTGTTCGAGTAGCGGCCGTCGTAGAACAGCGTCTGCCACTGGCGCACCATGCCGAGCGAGGAGTTGTTGATGATGGCGACCTTGATCGGGATGTTGTTGATCGCGCAGGTGGCCAGCTCCTGATTCGTCATCTGGAAGCAGCCGTCGCCGTCGATCGCCCACACCACGCGATCCGGCTGGGCGACCTTCGCGCCCATGGCCGCCGGCACGGCGTAGCCCATCGTGCCGGCGCCGCCGGAGTTGAGCCACGCGTTGGGTCGCTCGTACTTGATGAACTGCGCCGCCCACATCTGGTGCTGGCCCACGCCGGCCGCGTACACGCCCTCGGGACCGGTGAGCTCGCCGATCCGCTGGATCACGTGCTGCGGCGCGAGCAGGCCGTCGCTCGTGGGCGTGTAGCCGAGCGGGTACTGGTCCTGCAGCCCGTGCAGGTAGGCCCACCACTCCTCGGTGTCGGCGCGCTCGGTGCCGCGCAGGGCGGCGTCGAGGTCGACGAGCACGTCCTTGAGGTCGCCCACGATGGGCACGTCGACGGCCTTGATCTTGCCGATCTCGGCGGGATCGATGTCGACGTGCACGATCTTGGCGTGCGGCGCGAACAGGCTCGCCTTGCCCGTGACGCGGTCGTCGAAGCGCGCGCCGAGGGCGACGACGAGGTCGGCCTCCTGCAGCGCGAGCACCGCGGGAACGGATCCGTGCATGCCGGGCATGCCGAGGTGCTGCGGGTGCGAGTCGGGGAACGCGCCGCGCGCCATGAGCGTGGTCACCACGGGCGCGCCGCTCGTCTCGGCGAGGGTGCGCAGCTCGGCCGAGGCCCGAGCGCGGATGACGCCGCCGCCCACGTACAGCACGGGCTTGCGCGCCTCGGCGATGAGCGACGCGGCGGCCTGGATCTGCTTGCCGTGCGCCTTCGTGACGGGCCGGTAGCCGGGCAGGTCGTACTTGGGCGGCCACGAGAACGTCATCTCGTTCTGCTGCGCGTCCTTCGTGATGTCGACGAGGACGGGACCGGGGCGCCCGGTCGTCGCGATCTCGTACGCCGCCGCGAGCGCGCCCGGGATGTCCTCCGCCGTGCGCACGAGGAAGGAGTGCTTCGTGATCGGCATCGTGATGCCCACGATGTCGGCCTCCTGGAACGCGTCGGTGCCCATCAGCGTCGAGAACACCTGGCCGGTGATCGCGAGCATCGGCACCGAGTCCATGTAGGCGTCGGCGATGGCGGTGACGAGGTTGGTCGCACCGGGGCCCGACGTCGCGATCGCGACGCCGAGCTTGCCGCTCGACGAGGCGTAGCCCTCGGCGGCGTGGCCGGCGCCCTGCTCGTGGCGCACGAGGATGTGGCGCAGCTTCTCGGCCGACATGAGCGGGTCGTAGACGGGCAGGATCGCGCCGCCCGGCAGACCGAACACGTCGGTCACACCGAGCATCTCGAGCGAGCGGACGACCGCCTCGGCGCCCGTGAGCACGGACGCGTTCGCGGTGCGGGCGGGCGGCCGGGGCACGGCCGGAGCGGTGTCGGATGACATGTGCATGCTTCCTGGATCTGATTGCGTGGGCTGCTCGCAGAGGCGCGTCAGCCCGTGACGGCGCCCTCCGCTGCGGAGCGGACGAGCTTCGAGTACTTCGCCAGAACGCCGCGGGTGTAGCGCGGGGGCAGGGGCTCCCAGCCGGAACGGCGGGATTCGAGCTCCGCGTCATCGACGAGTAGGTCGAGAGTGCGGGCCGCGATATCGACCCTGATCAGATCACCATCGCGCACGAAGGCGATGGGACCAGCGTCCACCGCCTCGGGTGCAATATGGCCGATGCACAGGCCGGTTGTGCCGCCGGAGAATCGACCGTCCGTCAAGAGTAGTACATCCTTGCCGAGCCCAGCGCCCTTGATGGCGGCGGTGATCGCGAGCATCTCGCGCATGCCGGGACCGCCCTTGGGGCCCTCGTAGCGGATGATCACGACGTCGCCCTTGTCGATCTCGCCGTTCGTGAGCGCGTCCATCGCCGCGCGCTCGCGCTCGAACACGCGGGCGGGGCCCTCGAACACCTCGGCGTCGAAGCCGGCGGTCTTCACGACGGCGCCCTCGGGCGCCAGCGAGCCGTTCAGGATCGTGAGGCCGCCGGTGGCGTGGATCGGGTTGTCGAGCGTGCGCACGACCTCGCCGTCGAGCGGGGCGACGTCGAGGGTCGCGAGGTTCTCGGCCACGGTCTTGCCGGTGACGGTGAGCGCGTCGCCGTGCAGCAGGCCGGCGTCGAGCAGCGCCTTCATGACGACGGGCATGCCGCCCACGCGGTCGAAGTCCTGGGCCACGAAGCGGCCGAACGGTTTGACGTCGGCCAGGTGGGGCGAGCGCTGGCCGATGCGGGTGAAGTCGTCGAGGGTGAGCTCGACGCCCGCCTCCTTCGCGATCGCGAGCAGGTGCAGCACCGCGTTGGTCGATCCGCCCAGCACCATCGCCACGGTGACGGCGTTCTCGAACGCCTTCTTCGTGAGGATGTCCTTGGTCGTGATGCCCTTGCGCAGCATCTCGACAACGGCCTCGCCCGAGCGGTGCGCGTACATGTCGCGGCGGCGGTCGGCGCTCAGCGGCGTGGACGAGCCGGGCAGGCTCATGCCGAGCGCCTCGGCGATGCACGCCATCGTGTTGGCCGTGTACATGCCGCCGCAGGCGCCCTCGCCCGGCGCGAAGCCGCACTCGATCTTCTTGAGGTCGGCCTCGCTCATCTGGCCCGCCTTGCAGGCGCCGACGGCCTCGAACGAGTCGATGATCGTGATGGTCTTCTCGGTGCCGTCCTCGAGCTTCACCCAGCCGGGGGCGATCGAGCCGGCGTAGAGGAAGACGCTCGCGAGCTCGAGGCGGGCCGCGGCCATGAGCATGCCGGGCAGCGACTTGTCGCAGCCGGCCAGCAGCACGGTGCCGTCGAGGCGCTCGCCCATCACGACGGTCTCGACGCTGTCGGCGATGACCTCGCGGCTCACGAGCGAGAAGTGCATGCCCTCGTGGCCCATCGAGATGCCGTCCGAGACGCTGATCGTGCCGAACTGCAGCGGGTAGCCGCCTCCGGCGTGCACGCCCTCCTTCGAGGCCTGCGCGAGGCGGTCGAGGCTCAGGTTGCACGGCGTGATCTCGTTCCAGCTCGACGCGATGCCGATCTGCGGCTTCTCCCAGTCGTCGTCGCCCATGCCGACAGCGCGGAGCATGCCCCGGGAGGTCGTGGCCTCGATGCCGTCGGTGACGGCGCGGCTGCGGGGCTTGATGTCGATGGATGCGCTGGGGACTGCTTCGGCCATGATCCCGAGTCTAGAGCCGCCCGAACCGCGCCCCGCGCCCGGTGCGCGATCCGCTCGGGCGCGCCCGCGACGGGCTGTCAGGATGCCCGCAGATCCGCAAGTTCGGCGAGCAGGTCGGCGAATTCGCGGGCGGCCTGCACGCGCACGGAGGCCGACGTCTCCCCCGAGCCCACGCGCACCCCGAGGTCGGCGGGCTCGAGGCTCGCCAGGGCGTCCTCGTCGGTCACGTCGTCGCCCGCGAAGAGCACGGCGGTCGCCCTGGTCTGCTCGCGCAGCCGCGCGACGGCGGCGTCCTTGCCCTCGTGCCGCCACGTGTACTCCACGAGGTCGTGCCCGGCGCGGCGCCGCCAGCCCGGCGCCTCGCGCGCCACGAGCGCGTCGATCACGCCCTGCACGCCGTCGGCCATGTCGCGGGGCGTCAGGCGCGTGTGCACCGCGAAGCCCACCGACTTGTCCTCTATCCACGCGCCCTCGATGCCGTCGACGAGCTCCTTCGCCTCGGCCGCCAGGCGTGCCAGCAGCTCGCGCTCGTGTGTGTCGTCGGGCTCGTCGTCCGCGGGCACCTCCACGTCGGCGGGCCGCCAGTACTCCACGCCGTGCGATCCGGCCAGCCACACGCGCGAGGCGTCGTCGTGCTCGGCGATGATCCGCAGGTGCGGCAGGCTGCGGCCCGAGACGTACGCGACGATCGTGTCGGGCAGATCCGCCAGCCGCCGCACCGCCTCGGCGGCCTCGGGCAGCGCCCGCGACGTCATCGGGTCGTCCTGCAGCGGCGCGAGCGTGCCGTCGAAGTCGAGCGCGACGAGGAGTCGCTCGGTGTGGGCGATGCGCGGCAGCGCCGAGCGCCAGTCCGTCTGCGGTTGCGTCATTCGCGGGGCTTCTTCCTGAGGGTCGGCTTCACTTTCACTTCCGGCGGGATCGGGGCGCCGGTGGCCCGCGCGTGCCGGATGGCGTCGACCGCCTTGAGGAAGCTCTGCCCCCAGGCCTCGACGTCGTTCTCGAGCACGTTGCGGCGCAGCGCGCGCATGCGGCGCGACTGCTCGGCCGTCGGCATGTTGATGGCGCGCAGGATCGCCTCCTTCATGCCATCGATGTCGTGCGGGTTCACGAGCAGCGCGCTGCTGAGCTCATCGGCGGCGCCGGCGAACTCGCTCAGCAGCAGCACGCCCCGGTTGTCGGTGCGCACCGCCACGTACTCCTTGGCGACCAGGTTCATGCCGTCGCGTAGCGCCGTGATGAGCATGACGTCGGCGGCCAGGTACAGCGCGACCATCTCCTCGCGCGGGAAGCCCTGGTGCAGGTACCGGATGGCGGTGTGGTGCATCGTGTCGTAGTCGCCGTTGATGCGGCCGACCGTCAGCTCGATCTCGTCGCGCAGATCCTGATACGCCTCGACGCCGGGGCGGCTGGGGCTCGCGATCTGCACGAGCGTGACCTCGCCGACCGTGACCTTGCCGTCGTCCAGCAGCTCGCCGAACGCCTTGAGGCGGTGCCGGATGCCCTTGGTGTAGTCGAGCCGGTCGACGCCGAGCAGGATCTTGTCGGGGTTGCCCAGCTGCTCGCGGATCTCGGCCGCGCGCGCCCGCACCTCGGGGCGCTGCGACAGCTCGATGAAGGCCTGCGCGTCGATCGAGATGGGGAACGGCGCGGCGATCACGTTGCGCGAGCCGCCCTCGGGCGTCGGCACGGTGATCTCGCTCGCCCGCGTCGGGTAGCGGAAGATCCGCCGCACCGAGCGCTGGAAGTTGCCCGCATCGGCCACGCGCTGGAAGCCCAGCACGTCGGCGCCCAGCAGGCCCTCGAGCACCTGCCGACGCCACGGCAGCTGCGAGTACAGGCCGTATGCCGGGAAGGGAATGTGGTGGAAGTACCCGATCGTCAGATCGGGGCGCAGCTCGCGGAGCATCTGCGGCACGAGCTGCAGCTGGTAGTCCTGCACCCACACGAAGCCCTCGTGCTCCGCCACCTCCGCGGCGGCCTCGGCGAAGCGGCGGTTCACCCGCACGTACGCGTCCCACCACGAGCGCCGGTACACCGGCGCGGCGATGACGTCGTGGTAGAGCGGCCAGATGGTGCCGTTCGAGAAGCCCTCGTAGTAGTCCTTGAGCTCCTGGGCCGACAGCCGCACGGGCACGAGGACCGTGCCCTCGAACTCGAAGGGCTCCATCTCGAGGTCGGCCCTGCCGCCCCAGCCCACCCACGCGCCGTCGGTCTTGGCCATCACCTGCTCGAGAGCCGTGACGAGCCCCCCGGGAGATCGCCGCCAGGTCTCGGTTCCGTCGGGCTCCGTGACCCGGTCCACCGGCAGGCGATTGGCGACCACCACGAGATCGGCCTTCTGCATGACTCTGTCTCCTCGTACCGGGATTCGTCCTTCGCGCCGGGTCGGCATTCGCCCCGGGACGGTCGTTGTGCCGGTATCGCCAGGCTAACAGCGAGGGCGTGTCGGGCATGTTGCGCGCTAGCGTGGTTGACATGGGGATGCGGAAGTATGTAGCAGGAACCGGGATCGTCGGTGCGGTGCTCAGCGGCGTCTCGCTGCTCCGCGGCGCCGGCGAGCGGCCGTTCACGTGGCGGGTCGCGCTGCAGTGGGTGAGCTGGGGCATCACGTTCGCGCTGGCCGTGGGCACGATCCTCGACATCCGCAAGGCGTCGCGCGGGCGCATGGTGCCCGATGACTCGCCCATCCACGGCAAGGAGTCGCGGTACTACCGGGCGGGCGCCGCGAAGTAGCTCGCGCGTCCGGCGCCGCGGGGCTGTGGAGAGCCTCTGCGGGGATCGCGCGCGCTCGCTACCGTGTGTGGCATGTCGCGCCGGTCACTCGCTCTGGCTCTGCTCGCAGGCCTCGCCCTTGCACTGGCCGGGTGCGCCGCCGCGCCCGAGCCCGAGCCGACGCCGACCGGGTTCGCGAGCGAGGAGGAGGCCTTCGCCGCGGCCGAGGAGACGTATCGGGCGTATGTGGAGGCGGAGAACGCCGTCGACCTGAGCGATCCCGAGACCTTCGAGCCGGTCTATGCGCTTACGACGGGCGATTCGCTCGCCTCCGCCCGCGAACAGCTCACCTCATTTCACGCCGAGCGCCTGACGCGCACTGGAAGCACCAAGATCGTGATCCTCGAACCGCGCTCCGCTGATGTCGAAGCGGGCACAGCGGTGATGGACGTTTGCCTGGATGTCTCCGAGATCGACGTTGTCGACCCAAGCGGGCAGTCGGTCGTCAGAGACACCCGACCCGACGTCCAGTCGCTTCGCGTCTCCTTCGTCCTACCCGAGCGCGGCGATGCCATGCTGATCGAGCAGACCGAGGGCAGAGAGGACGGCCCGTCATGCGACGGCTGACCGTCGCTGTCGCGGCAGGCGTGCTCGTCGGGCTAATGCTGACGGCGGCGCCGATCGCGGTGCAGTCCGCGAGCGCCTGCGAGTTCGCGTCGTGGATCGACCAGTGCACTTCATCCAACAACGGATCCGAGGTCGCGCTGGAGGGCTCCGTGACGCGTCCCGGTAGCGGCGGTGGCTCGTCGGAGTCCGGCAGTGGCACGCAGCCGATCGCCGGCGACGGAGACGGCGTCGGTGAGGCCGCACCGCCGCAACGCGACCCGCGGTGGGGACGATGCCGCGACGACCAGACCTCCCCACGCGCCGACGGCCTCTGCTGGCAGGACTACGCCCCCGAACCACCCGCCGAGCAGACCGAAGACGCGCCGATCATCCCCGCCGTGCAGGCCACCGACGTCGCCCGATTCGCCCCCGCCACCCCCGCCATCGGCACCGAACCCGACGGCGTCGCCGTCGTCGGCATGCCCATGAACGTCCTCGTCACCGCCACCGCCCACACCGCCACCGGCACCCTGTTCGACCTGCCCGTGTCCGTGCAGTTCACCCCCGTCCAGGCACGCATCGACTACGGCGACGGCACCACCAAGACCGTCCCCCTCGGCAGCGGCACCTGGGAACAACTCGGCCAGCCCGACTTCACCCCCACCGACACCAGCCACGCCTACAGCGCCCGCGGGCACTACCCCGTCACCGCCACCGTCCTGTCCGAAGCCGTCGTCGACTTCGGACCCTGGGGCACCCGCCCCGTCGAAGGCCTCGTCGCCTCACCGCCCGCCACCCGCACCATCCAGGCCGTCACCGCCCACACCGGCCTCGTGAAGTACACCTGCCACGAGAACCCCACCGGCCCCGGCTGCTGACCCGAGGCGGAGGTGCGGTGGTCGCTTCATCTCCGCGGCCTCCGGCCGCTCCGTTCAGCAACCGATCCGGTGCGACCTGGCGGATCCCGCGAGCTTGCGGTGGTCGCTTCATCTCCGCGGCCTCCGGCCGCTCCGTTCAGCAACCGATCGGGGGTCAGTCCTCGCCCTCGTCGTCCTCTTCGTCCGAGGCGGGCTCCTCCGTCGATCCCGCGTGCCACGTGTCCCACTCGCGCATGAGGTGCTCGATCGCCGCGTGGAAGCGGGCGGTCGGCGCGCCGGGCGAGGTGTCGCCGAAGTAGTGGCGCACCCAGTGCTGCAGCCGCTCGGTCGCCTCCGCGTCGCCGCGCACGCGCTCGACCTGTGCGATCACATCCGCCGCGTCGGCGGCGTCGAGCCACTCGCAGGCGCCGAGGTACCCGCCCTCGTCCACCTGCGCGCGCTCGTCCGCCGGCCGCGTCACGAGGAGCGGCTTGCCCGCGGCGAGACGGTCGTAGACCATCGCCGAGATGTCGACGATCGCCACGTCCGCCGCCGCCAGCTGCCAGCCCAGCTCCGGCCGGTCGTCGTACACGTGGTGCGCCGACGGATCGGCCTGGTTCGCGGCGCGGATGGCCCGGATGATCCGCCGGTTCGCCTCGCCGAACGCCGCGTCCACCACCCCGCTGCGCGGATGCGGGCGGTAGATGAGGCGGTAGCGCGGATCGGCCAGCAGCGCCGCGGCGAGCGCCTCGCCGTGCGAGAGGACCGACCCGTAGTGGGCGGCGGGGCGGTCGCCTTCCCACGTGGGCGCGTACAGCACCACGGTGCGGTCATCGGGCTCGTACGGCACGACGCCCGAGTAGTGGTCGGCCTGGGGCCGGCCGATCTCGATCGTGCGCCGCTCCACGTCGTAGTCCCACAGCGTGCGCGAGAGGCGATCGCGCGCGGCCTGGCCCGCCACCAGCGCGTAGTCGTACGCCTTGTACTGGTTGGTGGTCATGTACATCTTGTCGGACTCGCCGTGGTTGATGAACACGTGCCAGCGGCGCCCGTAGCGGAACATCTGGAAGTTGCGCGTGTTCTGGTTCACGTACAGCACGACGCGGATGTCCTGCCGGCGCAGCAGCCGCTCGATGCCGCGCACCTCCGGGGTGTAGGCCACCGGCAGCGCGCCGTCGGCGATGAGCGCGCGCGCCCCCGCCGCGTTGCGCGCGATGACGAGCACCGGCCACGTCTTCGCCAGCTCCTGCAGCGGCTTGTACCACTGGCGCATCTGGTACATGTTCACGTCGCTGTCGGCGAAGTACACGGCGACCCGGTACCGATCGCGCTCGAGCGGGCCACGCTCGCTCAGCGCGGATCGGACCGCCCGGTACGCGCTGCGACCTCGCAGCGCCTTGCGCACCAGCGCGACGGCCCTCTTCGCATCGTTCACGACTCCCACGCGCTCCACGCTATCCGGGCGGACTGGATTCGCCCTGGGACGGGTGCCGCCCGGGCGCGCCTCAGCATCATCACGGGAGCGGCATGCCGGCCCGTGCGATGATCGAGCCATGCACAGCGTCCCGGAGACCGGCCGCGCCCGCGTCCCCCGGCGCAGCGCCCCGGTGCCCCCGCCCGGCAGCGGCGTCTCGTTCGTGATGCCCGTGCTCAACGAGCGCGCGTACCTGCGGCGCGCCGTCGAGACCGTGCTCGAGCAGGAGGTCGACGGCCCCGTCGAGCTGGTGCTGGCGCTCGGCCCGTCGTCGGACGGCACGAACGACCTCGCGCGCCAGCTGGCCGAGGAGGACGAGCGGATCGTGCTCGTCGACAACCCCGCCGCCGACATCCCCGTTGGCCTGAATCGCGCCATCGGCGCCAGCCGGCACCCGACGATCGTGCGCGTCGACGCGCACTCCGAGCTCGCTCCCGGATACACGGCCCGCGCGCTCGAGACGCTGCGCCGCACCGGCGCGGCCAACGTGGGCGGGGTCATGCACGCCGAGGGGCGCACGCCCTTCCAGCGCGCGGTGGCGCGGGCCTACAACTCCCCCATCGGCCTGGGCGGCGGCGCGTACCACGGCGGCCGGCGCGAGGGCGAGGCCGAGTCGGCCTACCTGGGCGTCATGCGCCGCGCCGTGATCGAGGAGGTCGGCGGCTTCGACGAGACGATCCGCCGCGGCGAGGACTGGGAGCTGAACCTGCGGATCCGCTCCGCCGGCTACCGGGTGTGGTTCGATCCCGAGCTCTCGGTGACGTACTGGCCCCGCGACAGCTGGGTGCGCCTCGCCCGGCAGTTCCACGCCACGGGCACGTGGCGCGGCGAGCTCGTGCGCCGCTACGGGCTGCGCAACTCCCTGCGGTTCTTCGCACCTCCCGTGCTCGTGCTCGCGGTGCTCGCCGCGATCGTGCTCGGTGCGCTGCAGCTCACGCGCGCGCTCTCGGGGCTGTGGGCGGTGATCGCATCGGTGCTGTACCTGCCGGTACTGGCCTACATCGGCCTCGTCGCCGTGGTGGCGGCCGGCAGGGGCGGAGGCACGGGCTGGCGCGACAAGCTGTGGACCCTCACCGTGCTGCCCACGATGCACCTCGCGTGGGGCGTGGGCTTCCTGCGCGGCGTGCTGCGCGGCGCCCACGACACGGTCGACACCTCGCGCCTCTCCGGACGCAACACCCCGCTGCCGTAGGCCGGCCGGCCGGCGGACCGCGTCAGGCGCGGTCGAGGAAGCCCTGGTCGAACAGGCGGGCGACGACGCGCTCGGACGCGCGGCCGTCGTCGCGCGCGTTGAACTGGCGCCGCCACGCGTCGTACCGCCCGGCGTAGGCCGCCGGGTCGTCTCCGAGCGCCCCGAGGAGCTCGTCGTACGTGCGCACGAGCGGGCCGGGCGCCCGCGCCGCGAGGTCGAAGTAGAAGCCGCGCAGCCGGCCCCGGTAGTGCTCGAGGTCGGGCACGAGGAAGTACATCGGCTTGCCGGTGACGGAGTAGTCGAACATCACCGAGGAGTAGTCGGTCACGAGCGCGTCGGCCACGAGCAGCAGGCTGGCTGTGTCGGGGTAGCCCGTGACGTCGACGACGCGGGGGCCCGTGACGTCCTGGCCGGGCCGCAGCGTGCGGGAGTGCCCGCGCACGAGCACGACGGATCCCGTGTCGGCCGCGAGTCGGGCGGGATCGATGAAGTCGACCATCTCGAGCCGGTCGTCCCGCCACGTGGGCGCGTACAGCAGCACCCGCTCGTCCGGCCCGATCCCGAGCGACGCGCGCGCTTCGTCGCCCCCACCGGTCACGAGCACGTCGTTGCGCGGATAGCCCTCGACCCACACCGGGCGACCGAGGAAGGCGTATGCCTTGCGCAGGATGCGCTCGGCGTACGTGTTCTGCGCGAGCAGCACGTCCCACCGTCGCGACTCCTTGACGACCGCGCCCCACCGCCGCGGCTGGAAGCCCGGCCGATGCAGCGCGAGCCGCTTGAGCGGCGTGCCGTGCCACGTCTGCAGCACGCGCTGCCCCGCGCGGCGCGCGTAGCGCCGGCGCAGCCAGTCGTTGACGACGAGCAGCCGCGCCGCGCCCCGCGCGCGCCACCACTCCGGCGTGCCCTCCACGACGGCGGTCGCACCCTCCGGAACCCGCACCGAGCGGTCGACCACGCTCCAGTACCGGGTCACTCCGGGCGCCACGCGCGAGAGCTCACGGTCGATCGCGAGCGGGTTGCAGCCCGCCGCGCTGCCGTAGAAGCTCTCGAAGAACACGGCGTTCTCGAGCGGCGTCTCGTGCGTGGCGTACCGCAGCTCGAGCGCTCGCTGACCCTCGGGCGAGTCGTACGCCGGGTCGATCGGCGCGCCGATCTCCACCTCGCTCTCGACCGCCGAGGCGCGCAGCCCCGGCAGCATCGTGAGCGGCAGGCTCAGGGCCACGCGCTGCCCGGCGATCTCGACCCGGTAGGTGCCCGACGGCAGCGGCAGCGCCGGTCCGCCCCAGCGCGAGACCGTGAGGGCGAAGCGCGCCTTCCACGTCTTGCCGCGCCCCGTGAGGCGCCCGGTCACCGCGGCGCGGGGGCCGGTGAGGGTCGCACTCTCCGGCCGAGGCCCCTCGCCCTCGATGAGAAGCTCGGGTCCGTCGGGGATGAACCGGGCCGTCGTCATTCGCTGCCTTCCGTCGGCGGTCCGCTCCGCCCATCCAGTCGCGCCCGCACGATGTCGTACAGGCGGCGCGTGTTCCGTCCGTCACGATACGCGTGCACGCGGGCGCTCAGCGCCTCGGACCGCGCCACGCGCTCCGCCCGCGCGCGCGGATCGGCGAGCACCGCGTCCAGCTGCGCGAGCAGCTGCGGCCACGTGCGGGACGGATCGGGCCCTGCCACGTCGGCGTAGGTGCCGTAGAAGCCGCGCCGCGCGGCGTAGTCGTCCTCGTCCGGCGCGAGGAACAGCACCGGCAGCGGCACGAGCCCCGCGTCGTACGCGAGCGACGAGTAATCGGTCACGAGCACGTCCACGCCGGGCAGCGCCGCCGTGATGTCGCCCAGCACATCGGATCCGAGCGCGCGCACCCGATCCGTCGCGAACGGCGGCACGTACTCGCCCGCCCCCAGCCGGTGCGAGCGCACGAGCAGCACGGCGTCGTGGCGCTCGAGGGCGTCTCGGACCCGCTCCCAGTCGGCCGCCGTCGGCACGGCCGGATCCGGCGCCCCGTCGCGCCACGTGGGCGCGTACAGGACGACGGGCGTGGTGTCCTCGAGAGGCCCCGCGGCCGCGCGCAGCGCCGCGCGGGCTCGGTCGCGCCGCTCGGCGGCGGTGCCGGCCGAGAGCGGGTCGACCCGCGGCTCCCCCGTCACGACGACGCGGTCGCCGGGCAGGCCGAAGGCCGACTCCAGGCGGCCGCGCACGAGGTGCGAGGCGGCCGGCAGCACGTCGATCCGCCGCTGCGACGCGCGGTACAGCAGGCCGAGCAGGCGGCTGATCGCGCCCGCGGCGACGGGGATCGGGCTGCGCAGCGTCTCGGGCGAGTCGAGGCCGATGCGCTTGAGCGGGATGCCGTGCCACAGCTGCACGACGAACGCGCCGGAGACGGCGTACGGGTTCACATCTCCCAGCCCGTATGCCACGACGAGCACCCGCGCGCGGGCCGTCGCCCAGAACCCGCGCAGCGAGTCGCGCCGCAGCGTGGGGATGCCGGCCTCGGCGGCGGCGCGCTCCTCCGCGTCCGAGCGGACGAGCCACACGGCGTCCACGCCCTCGGCCGCCGCCACCCGCCACAGCGCGAGCGGCCCGTCGCCGATGCCGGCGCCACAGCCGAAGACCCAGCGCCGGCCGCGCCGCACGACGAGGGTGACGAGGCGTCCCAGCAGGTACAGGGGCGCACGCAGCAGCTTCGCCGCGTTGCCCGCACCGAACGAAAACGAAGACGCCACTTCGCGAGACTATCTCGCGAAGCGGCGTCTTCCTCGAAGGGCGCCCTACTCGAGCGTGCCCAGCGTGACGTCGACCGTGTGCGCCTCGCCGTCGCGCACATAGGTGAGCGTGGCGTCGCTGCCGCCCGCGGCCGCGCGCACCTGGGCGGTGAGGTCGGTGGAGCTCGTGATCGGCACGCCGTTGAACTCGGTGACGATGTCGCCCTCGCGCAGCCCCGCCTCGGCCGCCGCGCCGCCGCGCACCAGCTCGGCGATCAGGGCGCCCTCGATCTCGGCGTCCTCGTAGGCCGCCGCGCTCGTCACGCTCGCCCCGAGCAGGCCGTGGCTGGCCGTGCCGTTCTCGATGATCTCGCCCGTGACCCGCTCGACCACGTTGGACGGGATCGAGAAGCCGATGCCGACCGATCCGGACTCCTCCGTGGTGCTGCCCGACGCCGTCGCGATCGCCACGTTGATGCCGATCAGCTGCCCCTCGGAGTTCACGAGCGCACCGCCGGAGTTGCCCGGGTTGATGGCGGCGTCGGTCTGGATCACCGCGATCGAGATGGTCTCGTTCGCGTTGCCCTGGTTCTCCTGCCCCGGGATGTCGAAGAAGAACGGCGAGTCCTCCCCCGATCCCCCGTCCGAGTCCTGCGGCTCGTCCGGGCTGTCGGGCGCGGCCGCCGAGGCGATCTGGATGCTGCGGTTGAGCGCACTCACGATGCCCGTGGTCACGGTGTTCGGCAGCCCGAGCGGCGCGCCGATCGCGACCGTCGTGTCGCCCACGTTCAGCTTCGACGAGTCGGCGAACTCGATGGGCGTCATGCCCTCGGCGCCCTCGAGCTTGATGACGGCCAGGTCGTAGACGGGGTCGGTGCCGACGATCTCGGCGTCGTAGATGCGCCCGTCCGAGTCGGTGACGCGGATGGTGCCGTCGGCCGACGCGCCACCGAGGGTGACCACGTGCGTGTTCGTCACGACGTAGCCGTCCTCGCTGAGCACCACGCCGGTGCCGCTGCCGCCCGAGTCGCCGGTCGTCACCGAGATCGTCACGGTGCTCGGCAGCGCCTCGGTCGCGATGGCCGTGGCCTCGTTCACCGATCCGGGGTTGTTCACCGTGATGGACGACGGGCTGTCCGATCCGCCGGTGGCCGCGGGCGTCGCCCACAGCTGCGTCCCCACGTACGTGCCACCCAGTCCCGACGCCCCGCCGACGACGGCGGCCGCCAGCAGCGCGCCCACGAGCAGCCCCCCGCGGCGCTTCTTCTCGGCGGGCCGGTCCTCCGGCGCGCCCGCCCGCACGCCGTCCCCCGGCGCGTCCGCGCCCACGCGGTCCTCGGGCGCGATGAACGGCGGCAGCTCGGCGGTCGCGCCGGTCAGCGGCACCGTCGGGTGCTCGTCGGCCCGAGCGGAGGCCCACGACGGCGAGAACGTCGGCGGCGCCGCGTGCCGGGCGGCCGCGTCGGCGGCCGACATCATCGGCCGCGGCGGGACCACGTGCGACGCGCGCGCCTCGGGCGTGCCGTTCTCAGCCGATGCGCTGTCGTTGCCGGCGCCGGGTACCTGGTTGTCCATCGGGTGCTCCTTCTGACGAGTCCCCTCCAGGGTGATCCGTCAACCTTTGCGCTTGCTATGTCCCGCTTCTGACGTCTCCGTGAGGGGTCGAGGGCCGCCCCTCGCGGCCCCGACGGTAGCCTGGGACGATGCGATCCGTACCCGGTGCCTGGCGGCGCACCGCCGCCGGTGCAGGACTCCTCGGCGGCGACGGCTCGGTCGCCGCCACCATCTTCGCAGAGATGTCGGCCCTCGCGGCCCGCACGGGCGCGGTCAATCTGGGCCAGGGCTTCCCCGACGAGGACGGGCCCGCCGAGGTGCTCGAGGCCGCCAGGCGCGCGATCGCCGACGGCGCCAACCAGTACCCGCCGGGCCGCGGCGTGCCCGCGCTGCTCGAGGCCATCGCGGCGCACCAGCGCCGCTTCTACGGCATCGAGCTCGACCCCGCCACCGAGGTGCTCGTGACGGCCGGCGCCACGGAGGCGCTCGCGGCGGCGCTGCTCGCGCTCGTCGACGGCCCCGAGGACGAGGTCGTCGTGTTCGAGCCGTACTACGACTCCTACGCGGCGTGCGTGGCGCTGTCCGGCGCCACGCTGCGCACCGTGCCGCTGCGCGCGCCCGGATTCCAGCCCGACCTCGACGAGCTGACCGCCGCCGTCACCGACCGCACGCGCGTGATCCTCGTGAACGATCCGCACAACCCCACGGGCGCGGTCTTCTCGGCCGAGACGCGCGCGCACATCGCGCGGCTCGCCGAGCGTCACGACGCGATCATCCTCACCGACGAGGTCTACGAGCACCTCGTGTTCGGCGAGCGGCACGTGCCGATCGCCACGCTGCCGGAGGCCCGCGAGCGCACGCTCACGATCTCGTCGGCGGGCAAGACGTTCCGCACCACCGGATGGAAGATCGGCTGGATCACGGGGCCGGCCGATCTGCTCACCGCCGTGCTCACCGTGAAGCAGTACCTGACGTACGTGAACGGCTCGGCGTTCCAGCCGGCGATCGCCGTGGGGCTGAGGCTGCCGGACGCGTTCTTCCGCGGGCTCGCCGACGACATGCGCCGCAAGAAGGACGTGCTGGGCGCCGGGCTGCGCGCCGCCGGGTTCGAGGTGTTCGACCCGCAGGGCTCGTACTTCACGGTCGCCGACGCCGCGCCGCTGGGCGCGACCGACGCCGCCGAGTTCTGCCGCGCGCTGCCGCAGCGGGCCGGCGTGGCCGGCGTGCCGCTCACGGCGTTCGTCACGCCCGCGCGCCGGGCCGAGTGCGCCACGCTCGTGCGCTTCGCGGCCTGCAAGCGCATCGAGGTGCTCGAGGACGCCGCCGCGCGCCTGCAGGCGGCCTTCGCCTGAGCCGCTGAGCTTGCCGTGGTCGCTTCATCTCCGCGGCCTGCGGCCGCTCCGTTCAGCAACCGATCGGGTAGCGCTCATCGGTTGCTGAACGAAGTGAGCGTCAGCGAACGAAGATGAAGCGACCACCGCAAGCGTGCCCGCCGGGGGGTCAGCGCGGCTCGACGCGGTAGCGGCGCAGCTCGAGGGCCGGGTTGACCCGGCGGGTGCGGACGATCGCCTCGCGGTCCAGCCACGCTACGGCCAGCCCGGGCTCGGGCCCGAGGCCGGCGAGCGTCACGCCCTGCGGATCGAGCACGGCCGAGCGGCCGACGCCGATCGGGGCCGGATGGTCGGCCGCGACCACGAAGATCGTGT
Organism: Microbacterium sp. FG3; assembly: GCF_057809335.1. NCBI lineage: Bacteria > Bacillati > Actinomycetota > Actinomycetes > Micrococcales > Microbacteriaceae > Microbacterium > Microbacterium sp. FG3. The sequence continues at coordinate 20,868 of NZ_JBMDJT010000009.1, forward strand.
TCTCGATCGCGCGCGCCGCGAGCAGCGTCGTCCAGTGGTGCTCCTTGAGCGGGCCGCGCACCCACTCCGCCGGCACGAGCAGCACATCGGCGCCCGCGTCGACGATCGTGCGCGAGATCTCCGGGAAGCGCAGGTCGTAGCAGGTCATGAGCCCGAAGGTCAGGCCGTCGATCGCGAACGTCTGCGGCTCGTGCGGCGCGCCGGGCTCCACCCACTCCGACTCGCGCTGCCCGAACGCGTCGTACAGGTGCTGCTTGCGGTACAGCGCCACGACGCCGGAGCCGTCCACGGCCACGGCGGTGTTGCGCACCCGGCCGTCGCCGGCCTGCTCGATGAGCCCCGCCACGAGCGTCATGCCGAGCTCGCCCGCCAGCGCCGCCAGCCGCGCCGTGAAGGGCCCGTCGACCGGCTCGGCGTGGCGCGCGAGGGTCGGATCCATCGGGTTCACGAAGTAGCTCGAGTACTCGGGGAACAGCGCCACGCGCGCACCGCGCTCCCGCGCCTCGCGCGCGAGCCGCTCGATCTCGGCGAGGTTGGCCGCCTTGTCGGCGCCGGGCGCGAACTGGCCCGCCGCCACGCCCACCGATCCGCTCATGACTCCCCTCCCGTCCGGCGCGCCCGCAGCAGCAGCGGCGCGACGAACCACAGCACCACGACGAACGCGGCCAGCACCGATCCGGCGATCCAGGCGGCGGTGTCGCCGAGGACCACCTCGAACACGAATCCCACGACGCCCACGAGCAGCGCCGAGACGATGAGCAGGGCCGTCAGCAGCGCCGCGTGCCCGTAGGAGACCACGGTGCGCTTCATGCCGCCGCGGAAGGCGATGCGGTGCAGCGCCACCGGCGCGAGGGCGATGACGGCGCTCAGGCCCGCCAGCACGATGAGCACGAGGTAGAACACGCGCTGCCCGGGGTTCAGCTCGGCGAACGCCGGCTGGAACGCCAGAGCGAGCAGGAAGCCCGTGAGGATCTGCGTGCCGGTCTGCAGCACGCGCAGCTCCTGCAGCGCCTCGATCCAGTTGCGGTCATCGCGCTCCGCGGGCGTCTCGTTGCGGTGCGGCGCGCTCTGCTCGGCCGGGCTGGACATGCGCCCATCCTCGCACGCGAAGGCCCACGGCGGCCCCGCGCGGGCCGCCGCCAGGCAAAGCAGAAGGCCCGGATCCAAGCGGATCCGGGCCTTCTTTGTTGCGGGGGCAGGATTTGAACCTGCGGCCTCCGGGTTATGAGCCCGGCGAGCTACCGAACTGCTCCACCCCGCGGCACAAGAGACAAGCCTAGCACGGGTTTTCGGAGTGCGCCAATCGGGCCCGATCCCCCACCCGGTGAGACAGCAACTGCGCGCCGAGACGGTGGTCAGAAGCCACTGTCTCGGCGCGCAGATGCTGTTTCGCGGAGGGTCGGACGAGGGTTATTCCTCGGTGCCCTCCGGGGCCGCCTCGAGGTCGAACAGGCGCTGCAGGGCGTCCATGAGGCGCTCGTCGGCCTCGGCATACGCGACCATGTCGCCCTCCTCCAGCGCGGCGTTCTTCGCCTCCAGTGCCTCCGCGGCGTCCGCGAGGGCGGCCTCGCGGGCCTCCGCCTCGGTCGGGTCGGCCGTGCCGCCCTGATCGGGATCCGTCGCGCCCTCGGTCGGATCGACGGGATCGATGTCCTCGTCGCCCGTCTCGGATCCGGAGTCTCCCCCGAATATCGCGTCCAGCGCTTCGGCCAGGGTGTTCTCGAAGGCGATCTCGTCGCCGAACGCCACGAACACCTTCTGCAGGCGCGGGAACGACGTGCCGGTCTTCGACTGCACGTACACCGGCTCCACGTACAGGAAGCCGCCGCCGACCGGGAGGGTCAGCAGGTTCCCGAGCACGAGCTCCGAGTCGCCGATCTGCAGCTGGTTGCGCTCGTCGGCGCTGGCCGGGTCGGCGTTGAAGTTGTTCTGCATCTGGCCGGGTCCGGCCACGGTCGTGTCGCTCGAGACCTCGAGGAGCCGCAGCTCGCCGTAGCCCTCGCGCTTCGCGCCCGGCTCGGAGCCGGCATCCGCGTCGACGGAGAGATAGCCGAGCAGCACGTTGCGGCTGTTCTCGCCCGTCCCCGGCGGGATGAACGACGTGAACAGCGAGTACGACGGCTCGTCCTGATCCGGCATCCGCATCGTCAGGTAGTACGGCGGCTGCTTGACCGCGTCGTCCTGAGGATCGGCGGGCGTGGCCCAGATGTTGTCGCGGTTGTAGAAGCTGGCCGCGTCCTCCACGTGGTAGGTGCCGAGCATGGCGCGCTGCACCTTGAACAGGTCGGTCGGGTAGCGCACGTGGCTCATGAGCTCGCTGCTCATCGCGTCGAGCGGCTCCACCGTGGCGGGGTACACCTTCTGCCACGCCTGGAGGACCGGGTCCTCCTCCTCCCACGCGTAGAGCGTGACCGATCCGTCGTACGCGTCGACGGTCGCCTTGACCGAGTTGCGGATGTAGTTGATCTCGTCGATCAGCAGCTGCGGCTGGGGCACGTTCGAGTCGCTGATGGCGTCCGACAGGCTCACGGTCGACGAGTACGGGTACGAGGCGCTCGTCGTGTACGCGTCGACGATCCACACGACGCGGCCGTCGACGACGCTCGGGTACGGGTCGCTGTCGATCGTGAGGTACGGCGCCGCCTTCTGCACGCGCGTGGCGGGATCGCGGTCGTAGAGGATCTGCGACTCCTCGTTCACGTACTGCGAGAGGAAGATCTCCTCCGACTGGAACTTCAGCGCGTACACGATCTTGTTCAGCAGATTGCCGACGTTCGGCCCGCCGTCCCCCTCGAACGTCGTGCGGGTCTGGTTCGACTCGTCCCCGCGCGCGTAGTCGAGCTCGCGCGGCTCCGCGCCCTCCGGCGCGCCCACGATCGAGTACTCGGGCGAGCTCTCGCCGAAGTAGATGCGCGGCTCGTACTCCATCTCGCTGAACACGCCCGTCGACGGGATGCCGTTCTCGAGGAAGACGGGACCGCCGTCGGCCGTGCGCTCGTTGCCCTTCATGGCCACGAGCCCGTAGCCGTGCGTGTAGACCGTGGCGACGTTCTCCCACGTCTGGCTCTCGAGCTGGCCCTGGTTCAGCTCGCGGACGGCCACGACGGTGTCCTGCGACTCGCCGTCGATCTCGTAGCGGTCCACGTCGAGGTTGGGCTGGAAGGAGTAGTACGGGAACCGCTGCTCGAGCTGGCGGACCGTGGGGCTCACGACGCCCGGATCCATCAGGCGCAGCGAGGCGGTCGTCTCGGCGTCGTCGCGCAGCTGACCGGCCTCGGTCGTCGTCTCGGCCCGGTACTCCGTGGTGCTGATGTCGTCGATTCCGTAGGCCTCGCGCGTCATGTCGACGTTGCGCTGGTAGTACTCGCGCTCCATCGAGAGCTGGTTCGGCTGCACCTGGATGGTGTTGACGACCCACGGGTAGCCGATGCCCACGACGAGCGCCGTGACGAGCAGCAGCGCCGTGCCCGCCAGCGGCAGGCGCCAGCGGCCGATGATCGCGGTGACGATGAACAGGGCGGCCACGACGATCGCGGCGATGGAGAGGATCGTCAGACCGGGGATCTGCGCGTTCACGCCCGTGTAGCCGGGACCGGTGATGCGGTCGTTCGGCGCCACGAGGGTGTTGAAGCGGTCGAGGAACAGGCTCACGGCCTGGAGGAGGATGTAGACCGCGGCGGTCACCGCGATCTGGATGCGCGCCGGCTTCGAGATGCGCAGCTCGCCCTGGCCGATGCGGACCGAGCCGTACAGGTACGACACGATCGCCGTCATCACGAAGCTGAGCAGCACGGCGGCGGAGGCGAACGCCACCACGCCGGTGTAGAACGGCATGGCGAACATGTAGAAGCCCGTGTCGATGCCGAACTCGGGGTCGACCTCGCCCGTCGACACGCCGTTGAGCCACAGCGCCGCCGACTCCCACTGCGCCGAGGCGGCGAAGCCGGCGAAGAAGCCGAAGAACACGGGGATGCCCCACATCGCGAGGCGACGCAGCGGCTCGACGACCTCCTGGTAGCGGTCCAGCTGCGAGCTGAGGCGCGCGTACACGGGCCGCATGCGGTAGGCGAGGAAGATCGACGCCCAGATCGGCGCGGCCATGCCGACGAAGCCGATCACGAACATCAGCGCCCGCCCCGTCCACTGCGTCAGCAGCACGGAGTCGAATCCCAGCTGCTCGTACCAGAGGAAGTCGGCGTACAGCGTCGCGAAGACGAAGAACGCTCCGACGAGCGCGGCGATCACGACGAGCGAGATCGTCACCACGCGTCGGAAGGGACTGGGAGCTGTGGCCGGCGTCGGCGCTGAGGTCGAGGTCACCCTGTCATCCTAGGCGGGCCGAAACGGCCGGGGGCACGAGCCGGGCACCCCGACGCGGATACGGGGGATTCCCCCAGGGCGGATCAGCCGGCGGTGCAGGACGGAAGCCCGTCCGCGTCGCCGTCCGCGATCGCCTCGACCGCGTCGACGGCCTCGTCGAGCGTCGCGATCGACACGACGGTCAGCCCGTCCGGCTCGTGCCCCACGACCTGGTCGCAGTTGTCGCGCGGGGCGAGGAACCACTCGGCGCCCGCGGCGCGCGCACCGTGCAGCTTCTGGCGGATGCCGCCGATCGGCCCGACCTCGCCCGCGCCGTCGATCGTCCCGGTGCCCGCGATGTCCTCGCCGCCCGTGGCCTCCCCCGGCGTCAGCACGTCGATGATCCCCAGCGCGAACATCGTGCCGGCGCTCGGGCCGCCCACGTTGTCGAGCTGGATGTGCACGTCGACGGGGAAGTCGTCGTAGTCGGTCGTCAGACTCACGCCGATCGCCCATGCCTCCGCGCCGTCGATGACCGCCCGGGTCGGCGTGATCTCGGCCGCGCCCGGCTCGCCGTCGCGCAGGTAGCCGATCTCGATCGGCTCGCCCTCGCTCGCCTGGATCAGCTCGCGCAGCCGGGTGACGTCGGTCACGTCCTCGCCGTCGGCGGTCGTGATCACGTCGCCCTCGCGCAGCGCGCCGCGCGCGGGCGATTCGTCGGTGAGCGAGACGACCTGGATGCGGGAGCCGATGTCGTAGCCGAGCTGGCGCAGCGCGGCCGCCGTGGCGTCGGCCTGGGAGTCGACCATGAGCATGGCGTTCTGCTCGGTGCGCTGCTCGCTCGTCGTGCCCTGCGGGAAGACCGAGTCGAGCGGCACGACGGCCTTCGACGGGTCGAGCCAGGCCGCGGCGAGCTGGATCCAGCGGGGCGTCCACTCGCGGTTGCCGACGACCTGCACGGTGGTGAGGTCGAGGCTGCCGCCGGTCTCGTAGGTCTCGGCGCCGTCCACCTCGATGAGCGGCACGTCCTCGCCCTCGGCATTCTGCGCCGTGCCGATCGTGTTGTAGACCGGCCCCGGCTGCTGGATCACGTACGCCGACGGCATCAGGGTCAGCGCGAAGAGCACGACGAGCGCGATCGCGAGCGACACGGCTCCGATCGCGGTGCGTCGCGGCATCCGCCTGAGTGCCGACAGCGGGGTGGGTCGGGGCTGCTCCCCCGGCTCGTCGAACAGGCTCACGCGCGTGCCATCTCCCTGTGGTTCGTGGCCGTTCGCGCCGGGCGTAAGGCGGATGATCCGCCCGACGTGCCGGGCGACGACGGCGCGACTAGCGTAGAACGCATACCTTCTGGCCGGCTGATACGGCGCACACGAGAGGCGGCTGACGTGTCCCAGGACGATCCCCGACCGGATGACGACCTGCCCGAGTTCCTGCGGCGGATGTTCGAGGGAATGCCCGGCGGCCTTCCCGGCGGCTCCCTCGATCCCGAGCAGCTGCGGCGGCTCTCGGAGGCGATGGGCGACGGCGCGGGCGGCATGCCGTTCGACCCCGCCATGCTGCAGCAGATGATGCAGCAGATGCAGCGCGCGTTCGCCTCGGCGGGCGACGGCATCTCGTGGGACGCGACGAGGCGCAGCGCGCTGCACATCGCGAACCAGGACGGCAGGGGCGTGACCGACGGGCAGCGCACCGACCTGGACCAGGCCTTCGCGCTCGCGAACCTGTGGCTCGGCGAGGCGACGGCGATCTCGGAGCTCACGGAGACCCCGCGCGCCATCACCCGCGGCGACTGGGTGGAGCTCACGCTGCCCGTGTGGCAGGAGCTCGCCGAGCCCGTGGCCACGAGCATCGCCGACGCACTCATCGAGGCGCTGCGCACGCAGTCGCCCGAGGAGCTGCGGCCCCTGCTCGAGGGTGCGGGACGGCTCATCCGCGGCATCGGCGGCCAGCTCTTCGCCGCGCAGTTCGGCCAGGTCATCGGCCGCCTCTCGCTCGAGGTGATCTCGGGCGGCGACGTGGGCGTGCCCGTCATGCCGGCCGGCAGCGCCGTGATCCTGCCGCAGAACTTCGCCGACCTGGGCCGCGGGCTCGAGATCCCCGACGACCAGCTCGCGATCTACGTCGCGGCGCGCGAGCTCGCGCACGCCCGCCTGTTCCGCCACGCCAAGTGGCTGCGCCTGCAGGTGATCGCGCAGGTGACCGAGTACGCCCGCGGCGTGGACATCGACGTGGAGCGGCTCGAGGAGCTCGCCTCGCGCTTCGACCCGCAGGACCCCGGCGAGCTGCGCGACGCGCTGCAGAGCGGCGCGCTGCTGCCCCAGCAGTCCGAGGCGCAGCGGCTCGCGCTCACGCGGCTCGAGAACCTGCTCGCCCTCATCGAGGGCTGGGTGGACGTCGTCACGGCCGACGCGACGAGCCGCATGCCCGATCTGGAGCGGATCGCGGAGACGATCCGCCGGCGCCGCGCGGCCGGCGGTCCGGCCGAGGACGCGCTCGCCGCGCTCGTCGGCCTGCAGCTGCGCCCGCGCCGCCTGCGCGAGGCCGCCGCCATGTGGCGCGCCGTCACCGAGGCGGTCGGCGTCTCGGCGCGCGACGCGCTGTGGGACTACCCCGACCTCATGCCGCAGGCGGAGGACATCGACGACCCGTCGGGGCTCATCGCGCGGCTCGAGGCGAAGGCGCGCGGCGACGAGCCGGAGCCCGACGAGATGGACGCCGCGCTCGCGCAGCTGCTGGCCGACGCCGAGCGCGGCGAACCGGGATCGGCGGAGCCGCGGGCAGAGGGCTCGGGCGACCGGGGCTCGGGTGACGACGGCTCGGGTAGCGAGGGCTCGGGCGACCAGGGCTCGAGCGACGGTGGCGACCGCGGCCAGGGGCCCGACGGCGAGGGGCCCGAGGGGCCGCGCGCGGTCTGAGGTGCGAACCGCGGGCCGGCGGGGACGCGCGGCGCGCGGCTCGCTCCCAGGCGCACGGATCGGGGCCGTCCGCGATCCGCTCTGTGGATAACGCCCCGCGGGCCCCGTAACGGCGACAGAATCGCGGCATGACTCCGCTGCGACTCGATCCGGCTCACGTGCCCCTCTGGCGCGACGCGTCGACGCTGCAGCTCGGCCGCGAGGGCACCGTGGTGCTGCGCGACCCGGCCCCGTGGCAGGAGCGCATCGTGGCCGAGCTCGAGCGCGGCACCGAGCGCGCCCACCTCGAGCGCCTGGCCGCGGCCCTGCGCGTGCCGCGGGAGGCGCTCGACGCCCTGCTCGACCGCCTCTCGCCCGTGCTGCGCCGCTCGGGCGACCCGCGGCGCGTGGCCGTGATCGCGGCCGACCGCTTCCCGGAGCGCGCCGTGGGCGACGTGCTCGACGGCCTCGAGGGCAGCGGCTGGGAGCCGTCGTGGGTGGCTCCGGGCGAGCCGCCCGTCGCGGTGCGGGACGGGCGGATCGAGCCGATCCCGGTCGTCCTGCTGGCCGCACACGCGGTCGCGCCGCACCAGTGGGCGCCGCTGCAGCGCGCCGACGCGCCGCACCTGCCGCTCGTCTTCGCGGGCGGCAGGGCCGACGTCGGCCCCCTCGTCGTGCCGGGCCGCACCGCCTGCCTCGGCTGCCTCGCCGCGCACGAACGCGACCGCGACCCCGCGTGGCCGGCGCTCGTCACCCAGCTCGTCGCCCGCCGCCCGCCCGACGTCGCGCTGCCGCTGGCGATCGAGGCGGCCGCGCTCGCCGCACGTCTGCTCGACGAGCCCGTGTCGGATGCGGCCGAGGACGGCCGGTCCCGCTCCGTCAGGATCGACGCGGGGCTGCGGCGGCTGTGGCGCTCGCATCGACCGCACGCAGGATGCCTGTGCCGCCTTCTGCCCAGCGAGGCCCCGCGATCTCGGTCAGGAAGCGCGACGGCTGGCGCGCCACCCGTCCCGAACCCCGCGACCACGACAGCGACAGCGTTCGCGCGGCCCGCGTGATGCCGACGTACGCCAGGCGCCGCTCCTCGTCGATCTGCTCGATCCCGGTCGCGTACGAGATCGGCAGCAGCCCCTCCGAGAGACCCGCGAGGTGCACGTGCGGCCACTCCAGGCCCTTGGCGGCGTGGATCGTCGCGAGCGTGACGGTGCGCAGCGACGGCTCGTGGTGGTCCTTGGCCCGCGCGAGCAGCCCGTCGGCGAAGGTGCGCAGCGTCGTGCCGGGGCGTGCCTCCTCGGCCAGGCGCACGACCGCCTGGCGGGCCTCCCACGCGTTGCGGAGGGCGCCGCCGGCCGCCGGCGGCTCGTCGGAGTGCCCCAGGCTGCGCAGCACATCGCGCACGGTGTCGACGAAGTCGTCGTGCTGCTGCGGGGCGACCGCGGCGCCGCGCAGCGCGAGCACCGCCTGACGCACCTCGGGCAGGTCGAAGAACCGGGTGCCGCCGAGCACCGTCGTGGCGATGCCACGGGCCGCGAGCGCCTGCTGCAGCACGCCGGACTGGGCGTGCGAGCGGTACAGCACGGCGATCTCGTCGGGCCGCGCCCGCTGCAGCTGCCGCTCGATGGCGGCCGCGACGCCCGCCGCCTCCGCCGTCTCGTCCGCGTAGGCCGTCACCGTCGGCGTGGGCGAGAGCGACTCGTCGCGCGCGGGCACGAGCGTGAGGGCCCCCGGCCGGCCACGCATGAGCGCGTTGGCCGCGTCGATGACCGAGCGGTCCGAGCGGTAGTTCCGCTCCAGTCGCACGACGGTGGCCCCCGGGTGGCGCCGCTCGAAGTCGAGGAGGAAGCGGGCATCGGCACCGGCGAAGGAGTAGATCGTCTGGCTCGCGTCGCCCACGACGCACAGGTCGCGGCGCTCGCCCAGCCACAGCTCGAGCAGCCGGTTCTGCAGCGGCGAGACGTCCTGGTACTCGTCGACCGTGAAGTGCCGGTACTGCTCGCGCACCGCTGCGGCCACGCGGGGCTCCGCCTCGAGCATGCCGGCGCACGCCAGCAGCACGTCCTCGAAGTCGAGCTGGCGGCGCTCGTCCTTCAGCGCCTCGTACGAGCGCATCAGCGCGACGAGCGCGTCGGGACCGATCGATCCGACCCGGCGCTCCAGCCGCGCGTACTGATCGATCGAGCGCATCGTGATCTTGCGCCACTCGATCTGCGAGGCCACGTCGCGCAGGGTGGCGGTGTCGGGCTTCAGCCCCACGCCGTCGGCCGCGTGGGCGAGCAGCCGCACCTTGTTGTCGATGATCTTCGGCGCCACGTCGCCGGCCACGGTGGGCCAGAAGAAGTTCAGCTGCGCCAGCGCGGCCGAGTGGAACGTGCGCGCCGCGACGCCGTCGACGCCGAGCGCGCGCAGGCGGCCGCGCAGCTCGCCCGCGGCCTTCGTCGTGAAGGTGAGGGCCATCACGCGCGGGGGCGAGTACTCCCCCGTCTCCACGCCGTACGCGATGCGATGCGTGATGACGCGGGTCTTGCCGGCGCCGGCGCCGGCGAGCACGGCCACCGGCCCCCGGAGCATCTCGGCGGCCTCGCGCTGGCGCTCGTCGAGCGCGTCGAGGGCGCTCACGCCGCGCCCCCGGCGCGCTCGACCCACTCTCGGATCAGGCGGTGCGCGATCGAGACGCGGCCGGGGAGCCCCACGCCGCGGCCCGCGAGCCCCTCGCGGATCTCGTCTCGCGTGAACCAGCGCACGTTCACGATCTCGCTGCCGTCGGCGCGGGCCTCGCCGTCCGCGACCGCGCGGGCGTGGAAGCCGAGCATGAGCGAGCGCGGGTACGGCCAGCCCTGGGATCCCGCGTAGCGCACGTCGCGCAGGCGCACGCCGGCCTCCTCCGCGATCTCGCGGTGGATGGCCGATTCGAGCGATTCGCCCGCCTCCACGAAGCCCGCGAAGCACGAGTGCATGCGCCCGCCCCACGCCGCATTGGCGCCCAGCAGCAGCCGCTGCCCGTCCTCGCTCTCGACCGCCACGATCACGGCGGGGTCGGTGCGCGGGAACAGCTCGCGGCCGCAGCCCGTGCAGCGCCGCGCCCACCCGGCCAGCGTCACCGGCGCGGGCGAGCCGCAGGCGGGGCAGAAGCCCTCGCCGAGGAACCGCCCGAGGCTCACCCCCACGACGAAGGCCTCGGACTCCGCGGCCGGCAGCTCCGCCCCGACCTCGCGCAGCGGGGCCCACCCGGCCGGCGCCGCCACGGGTTCCCCCTCGCCGTGCCACGCGGCCAGCAGCACGGGCGCGCCGCGCTCGTCCCGGCCGAGGAAGGCCCACTCGGCGCCGGCGGCGACCTCGTCGGGCGCCGCCCAGCCCAGCGCGGGCGCGTCGCCCTCGGCGCGCGGCGCCGCGTCCCCGCGCACGACGAGCACGCGCGCGTCGGCGTCGCCGCGCAGCTCCTCGAGGAGCCCCGGGCGATCGCGTTCCGCGGCGCTGCGCTCGATGGCTCCGGAGGGGGCGGGGCGGGGCATGCGGGACCTCTCTCGCGTCACGGGCGTGCGTGGATTCCTCGCCTGCTGTGCGACGGCCATCCATTATCGCCACACGCCCGGGGCGCCGTGCGCGGTGGCGTGCTCGCGGGCGTGGCGCGGGTGGCGGGCGCTCCGCCCGCATACCCTGAAACGCATGGCACGCTCTCCCTTCACTCTAGCGGCGGCGGTCACGGCGGCCGTGCCCGGCGCCGAGGTCGTCGCGACCCGGCCGCTGACGGCGGAAGGGGCGGGGCGATACGACGCCGCCGTCGCCACGCTGGCCGACGGCAGAGAGGTCGTCATCCGCACCCCCGTCGACGAATCGGCCGAGAGCGAGCTGGCCGCCGAGGCCGTCGCGCTGCGGGCGCTCACCCCCGGCGTGCGCGAGCTGCTGCCGGTGTCGGTGCCGGAGTACCTCGGATCGGCCGTGCTGCGGCAGGGCCGCGCCACCGCCATGACGATGCTGCCCGGCTACCAGATCGAGGCCGCCGAGATCCCGCCGGGCGAGGGCGCCGCGACGTCCATCGGCCGCACGATCGCCGCGATCCACGCCCTGCCGCCGTCGGTGGTCCGCTCGGCGGGGCTTCCCGAGCGCTCGCCCGAGGAGTCGCGCGCCGACGTCTCGCGCGTGATCGACGCCGCCGCGGCCAGCGGCCGGGTGCCGGTGCGCCTCACGGTGCGCTGGCGCACGGCGGCCGACGACGACAGGCTGTGGGCCTTCGAGTCGGCGGTCGGCCTGGGCGGCACGCAGGCGACGTCGTTCCTGTTCGGAGACGACGAGCGCGACGCGCCCGTCGTGACCGGCGTGCTCGACTGGCACGGCCTGTCGATCGACGACCCCGCCATCGACCTGCAGTGGGTGGCGTCGGCGCCCGATGCCGCGCCGCACGTGTTCTCGGCCTACGGAGCCGCGGCCCACCGCGCGCCCGACGACGCGCTCGAGGTGCGCGCCCGCCTGCACGCCGAGCTCGAGTTCGCCCGCTGGCTCCTGCACGGCCTCGAGACGCACCGCTCCGACGTCGTGGACGACGCCGCGGGGCTGCTGGAATCCCTCGCCGACGGCGTGCGCGACAACAACCTGCTCGCGGGCCTGCGCCGCGACGGCGAGACCGGCATGGACGACGCCATCGCGGTGCTGGGCCGCGTGCCCGAGAGCGCCGAGCGCGCCGCGGGAGCGGGCGGCACCGCCATGGAGACCGACGCGTACGACCCCGCCGAGCTGTCGCTCACGGGCGATCTGTCGTGGGACGATCCGGACGGCGGTGCGGCGGACCCGAGTGCGAATGCGCGGGATGCCCGGGCTCAGGAGCCGGTCGAGCCGGGCGCCACCGAGCCGATGGACGTCGCGGACCTCCACCGCTCGACGAGCTCCTCCTCCGACCAGACGTCGTCGCCGCGCAGCACGAGCTCGTCCGACACGTAGAACAGCGCCACGTCGATCCGCTCCAGCGGCACGCCGTGCCTGCGGTGGTACGCGAGCCGGTAGAGGGCCAGCTGCAGCAGGCGGTCGCGCTTCTCGGCGGCCGTGCGCGGCGCGGCGCCCGTCTTCCAGTCGACGATCTCGATGCGGTCGCCGCGGCGGTAGACGGCGTCGAGCTTGCAGATGACGATGTGCGGCGGCTCGCCGTCGCGCCCCGGCAGGGCGAAGTCGATCTCGGTCTCCACCTCGAGGGGGCGCAGCGGCGCCCACTCGCTGCGCTCGAAGATCGCCCGCAGCCGGGCCAGCTCGGCCTCGTCGGCCGCCGACATCGCCTCGCCCGCGCCGTGGCCGGGATCGGCCGCCTCGGCACCGAAGAGCTCGTCGTCGCTCTCCCACAGGGCGTCGTCGGGAGACGGGCCACGACCAACGAGGCCCGAGCGCTGCTCCACCCACTGGTGGAAGAGCGTGCCGAGCCGCGTCTGGCGATAGGGACGCTCCGGCATCGGCCGGGCGATCTGCGAGACCGTGCCGGCGAAGTCGGTCACGTAGTCCTTGAAGCGCGACGCGGGAACGCGCGTGGGCGGGCGCAGCGCCGGCGCGCTCTCGCGGCGGCGGCGCTCGTCGAGCAGCCGGCGCAGCTGCGGCGTCGGCTCGGCGGGCTCGCCCGCCTGGGCCGCGCGGACGCGCGCCGCGGCCCCCTCGACGGGTGCGCGCCGGGCGCCGAGCGGGTCGAGCGGCCACTGCAGCGTGCCGCCCTCGCCCTCGTAGGGGTTCTCGTCGGCGTCCGGCGGCTCGATGGGCGGCAGGCCGAGCTCGTCGATCACCTCGATCAGGTACGTGCTGGGGTCGCGCGGCTTGGACTGCCCGGCCCACGACGAGCCCGTCAGCAGCAGCCGTGAGCGCGCGCGGGTGACCGCGACGTAGGCGAGGCGGCGCTCCTCCTCGAGCTGATGCTCGCGGCTGGCCGCCTTGAACGCCGCGATGGCCGCGGCCAGCTCCTTGGCCGTGCTCTCGGGCCCGGGGTGCCAGTCCAGGTGCGGCAGCGCGTCGCGATCGCCGCGGAAGGCGTAGGGCAGCTGGCCGAAGCCGAGCCAGCCGAAGGTCGTGGGCGGGCTCTTGGGCAGCTCGTCCTTGACCATGCGCACCACCGCCACGGCGTCCCACTCCAGGCCCTTCGAGCCGTGGATCGTGAGCAGCTGCACGACGCCCGGCTCCGGCGGCTCGGCCCGCGGCATGAGCTCGTCCGTCTCCTCCGCGTGCGCCAGCCAGGCCAGCAGGCTGCCGATCGTGCCGCGCTCGTCCGCGTCGAGGAAGGCGCGCACCTCGTCGGCGAAGGCGCGCAGCTGCGTGGCGGCCACGCGGGCCGGGCCGCGCGACTCGTTCGACGCGAGCTCGACATCGAGCCGCAGCTCGAGCTCGATGAGGCGGATCAGCTCGGGGATCGGCTGCCCGGCGGCCCGGCGCAGCCGCTCGAACACGCCGGCAGCCTCGCGCAGGCGCGCCCTGCCCTCGGGCGTGATCGCCTCCAGCAGGCGGTAGTCGTCCGGCACCGAGCGCACGAACTCGAGGGCGTCGATGATCGAGACCTGCTCATCGGCTCCCGACGACGCCCGGATGCGCTCGAGCAGCTCGTCCGACAGCGGCACGAGCGCGCCGTCGCGGCGCGACAGCGTGGTGGCGAGGTCGTACAGGGCCGCCATGTCGGCCACGCCCACGCCGAAGCGGGGGCCGACGAGCAGCCGGATGAGCGACGAGCCCTGCGTGGGGTCGTGCACCACGCGCAGGGCCGCGACGACGTCGGTGACCTCGGGGGTGGCGAGCAGGCCGCCGAGCCCGAGGATGCGGTGCGGGATGCCGCGGCGGTCCAGCGCGTCGGCGAACGTCTGCATGTGCTTCTTGGCGCGGAACAGGATCGCGCCCGTGTGCGGCCTCTCGCCCGCATGGGCCGCGCGCACCTGCGCGAACCACTCCGCGACGGCGTCGGCCTCCTCGTCGACGGTGCCGGTGAAGCGGTGCTCCACGCGGCCCTCCCCCACGCCCGGCCGGTCGCGCAGCGGCTCGACGGGCAGCCGGCCCGGCCGCCGCAGCGGTTCGAGCAGGCGGTTGGCCGCGCGCAGCACGGCGCTGTCGTTGCGCCAGCTGATCATGAGGTCGTAGCGCGCCGCCGGCATCTCGGCCGCGAACGCCGCGGCGAACGCGTGCAGGTTGTCGGCGCTCGCGCCGCGCCACCCGTAGATCGACTGGTTGGGGTCGCCCACGGCCATCACGGGCGCGTCGCGGAAGACGGTCGACAGCAGCCGGGTCTGGATGACGGAGGTGTCCTGGTACTCGTCCAGCAGCACCACGCGGTACTGCTCGCGCAGCTCGCGGCCCACCTGCGGCGCCCCCTCGATGATCTCGAGCGCGCCCGTGACCTGGTCGGCGAAGTCGAGCACGCCGCGCCGGTCCTTCTCGGCGCCGTACTCGCGCACGAGCTCGAGCAGCCGCGGCAGCGCGCGCAGGTTGTCGCACGCCTTCTCGATGTCGCCCTTGGTGGCGCGCTGCCGGTTCGCGAACGGCTCCATGCGCTCGGCGAGCTCGGCCGCGTGCCGCGCCACCGCGTCGAGGTCGGCGCGGTGGTCGAGCGCGTCGCCGGCCAGCCGCTGCACGGCCTCGACGATGGTGGACAGGGCCGGATCGATCTCATCGAGCCCCGCCTCGTCGGCCCGCATCACGACGGCGCGGCTGAGCAGCCACGACGCCGACTGCGACAGCAGCGCGGCCTCGGGATCGCGGCCGATCCGCGCCGCGTGCTCGCGCACGATCGCGTCGGCGAAGGCGTTGTAGGTCGCCACGCGCGGCCGCTCGAGCAGGCCGGCCACGCCCGAGGCGCGCGACGGATCCCAGCCGGTGCCGTAGGCGGCGGCGAGTTCGTCGAGCACGGCCCGGCGCACGGCGCGCTGCGCCTCGGGCGCCGCGGCGGCGATGCGCTCGAGCGCGCCGGAGGCGACGATCTCGGGCAGGTGCGGCAGCAGGCCGCGCTCGTCGAACTCGCCGATCCGCTGCAGGCGCGCGCCGATCCGCTCGGCCAGCTCGCCCGCCGCCTTGCGCGTGAAGGTGAGGCCGAGGATCTGCGAGGCCTCGACGTGGCCGTTGGCGACGAGCCACACCACGCGCCCGGCCATCGTCTCGGTCTTGCCGCTGCCGGCACCGGCGACGACGAGCGCCGGACCCGCGGGCGCCTCGATGACCTCGCGCTGCGCGGCGGTGGGCGTCGGCTGCCCCAGCGCGGCGGCGATCACGTCGGCCGACAGCGCGAGCGGGCCGGTCCACGCCGGCGCCGCGGCGGCGATCGCGGGCGCGGTCACGAGGCGCTCACCGCCTTGACGGTGTGCGGGCGGCACAGCGTGGGCCGGTGCGAGCCCCGGCAGTGCACGTCGACGTTGGCGGTGAAGCCGGCGGCCGACATGCCGCGCGCGGCCTCGGTGACGCGGCGCAGGAAGGCGGCGCGCGCCTCGGGACCGAGCGCGGGCTGGTGCGCCACGCGGTACGCCGACTTCGCGGTCTTCTGCGAGACGACCACGAGCCGCGCCCCCGCGAGCGAGCCGGGTGGGGCTCCGGGCACGAGGCCCGCCTCGACGGCGAGCTGATAGGAGGCCAGCTGCGCGTCCTCGACGACCTTCGCGTCGGAGGTGCGGTCCTCGTACTTGCCCGTCTTCAGATCCGCGATCACCACGGCCTCCGCGGCCGCGCCGTCCGCCGGGCGCGTGGCGACCCATCCGCGACCGCGCGCGTCGGCGTGCTCGCCGCCGCCGGCGGGGTACGCCTCGACGCGGTCGATGATGCCGCTCAGCAGCGCGTGCGGGCCGAGGTCGGGCGTCTGCTCTCCCTCGGGGATGCCGACGACGCGCGGCTCGTCGTCGAGCGTGACGGCGAGGCGGAAGCGCGCCTCCGCCGCGACGGGCCGGCCGCCCTCGTGGTGCACGTGCCGCAGGTAGCGATGCAGGCGCTCGACGTACTCCTCGGCGCGCCGGCGCTCCTTGCGCTCGATCCAGCCGGCCTCGAACTCCAGCTCGCCCCAGCGCGCGTCGAGCACGCCGCGCATCGTGCCGAGGTCGCCGTCGGGCGCCGCCTCGAGCGCCGCGTGCAGGATCGTGCCGATGCCCGCCGACGGCGCGCCGGCGGTGTCGCCGCCGAGCGCGCGGATCGCCCAGTCGAGCCCGCACGCCTCGAACGTCTCCATGCGCGACGGCGAGACGCGCACCGGCCGCGCGTCCGGATCGACGAGGGGGGCGGTCGTGGAGGGGCCGCGCACGCCGTACCACTGCGCCGGGTCGGCGCCGGGCACGCCCTCGCCGGCCAGCACCGCGAGCTGCGCGGCGGCGTGCTCCTTCGCGGCATCGGGGGCGGCCGACGTGAGCGTGCGGCGGTGCCGCGCGACGAGCCCGCGCAGCGTGAGCGGATGCTCGATCGGCTCGGCCGCCTCGTCCTCCGGAGGCTCGGGCAGCAGGGTGAGCAGCGGGCTCGGGGTGGCGTCGTCGTCGTCCACGGCCGTCACGAGCAGCCGCGAGCGCGCCCGCGACACGGCCCGCACGAACAGCCGCAGCTCGTCGTGCAGCGCCGCCCTGCGGCGGTCGAGCACGCCAGCCGGCTCGGGGGCGGCGGTGCCGGATCGCGCGGCGGCGACCGCGTCGGCCAGCCGCCAGGAGTCGAGCAGGCCGCCGCGCAGCCGCACGTTGGGCCACACGCCGTCCTGCACGCCCGCGATCACGACGGCGTCGAACTCCGTTCCCAGCGCCATCGCCGGCGTCAGCAGGGTGACGGTGCCGGGGCGCTCGGGGGCGGTGAGCGCGTCCTCGGGCACGTCGCTGTCGAGGATGTCGTGGATGAACGGCTCCGGGCCCTCCCCGGGTGAGCGCTCGTTGTAGCGCTTGGCCGCGTCGAACAGCGCCACGAGGCCGTCGAGCGCGCGCCCCGTCTCGGCCGCGAGGGGCTGCGCGGAGACCGCGACCTCGTGCCACGCGCGCGACAGCCGCCGCCCGTCGGGCGTGCGGGCGCGATCCCACGCCTCCCACAGCAGCTCGTGGATCGTCGCGCCGGCGCGACCGAGCTCGTGCAGCCGGCGCAGCGTCTCGGCGAGGCGGTGCGCGGAGCGCGCCTCGGCGGTGTCGATGAACGTCAGGTGCACGGAATCGTTCAGCGCCTCGCGCAGCAGCTCGCGCGCGGGCCGCGTGCCGCCGGCCTCGAGCTCGCGGTGTCGCAGCCGCGCGCGCAGCCGGCGCGCCCCCACGCCGTCGAGCCCGCCGAACGGCGAGCGCAGGGCCTCGAGCAGCGCCTCGCCCTCGCGCTCCTCGGGTTCCGCGAGCCCCAGCCGCACGAGCTCCACGAGCTGACGAACGGCGCGCTCGCTGCCGAGGGGGCGCTGCACGCCCGCCGCCCGCGTGGGCACCTCGCGCGCGGCGAGCTCGGTCTCCAGGGCCGTGATCTGCCGCGTGTCGTGCGCGATCACCGCCATGCGCTCCCACGGCACCCCGTCGTCGAGATGCCAGGACCGCAGCGCCCACGCGATGCGGTCGGCCTCCTCGCACGGCGACGACGCGATGCGCGCCTCGACGACGCCGGGCGCCTCGACCTCCGGCCCGGGCGCGCGGCGGTGCTCCACTCGTCCGCCCGCGCCGATCTGCTGCGTCACGGCGCGCGCCAGCCGCGCGATCGCCGCGTGTCCGCGATGGTCCGCGTCGAGCACGTGCACGGGGCCGAGCACGCCCGCCAGCCGCGCGAACAGCTCGGGCGTCACTCCGCGGAAGGCGCCCGATCCGATGTCGGGGTCGCCGAAGGCGAGCACCGCGACGCCGCGGGCACGCAGGGCCGCCACCAGGTCGATCCCGCCGCGCGTCAGCTCCTGCGCGTCGTCGATGAGCACCGCGCGCAGCCGATCCAGCTCGCCCAGCGGCTGGCCGCTCGCGAGCACCTCGGCCGCCTCGCGGTACAGCTCGGCGCTGTCGCGGTGCGCGGCGCGCATGCCCGAGAGCACGTTGCGGTAGTCGCGCACGAATCCCGCCACCGCCGTCCACGTCTCCGATCCGAGCGCCTCCAGCTCCGCCGGCGCGACGCCCAGCTCGGTGAGCTCCGAGAGGAAGGCGCGCAGCTCCGAGCGGAAGCCGGCCGAGCGGCGGACGGTGGGGCCGAGGTGCGCGGGCCAGCGGGAGCGGCCCGCAGCCTCGTCCAGCTCGTCGCCCTCCAGGAGCTCGGCGATGATCCGGTCCTGATCGGCCCCCGTGAGCAGCTGGGGCGGGTCCTCGCCGCGCCGCACGGTATCGGCCCGCACGATCTGGAAGGCGAGCGACCCGATCGAGCGCGCGAGCGGGCCGGGGGTCGCCACGGCGACCCGCACGCCGAGCTCGTCGCGCAGCCGCGTGGCCGACGGCCGCGTGGGCGTGAGCACCACGACGGCCTCCGGGCCGAGGGCGGCGGACGCGAGCAGCCGCGACACGCGCTCGACGAGCGCCGTCGTCTTGCCCGTGCCCGGCGCGCCGATCACGGTGCCGGACGCGTCGGCGGGCAGGTCGATGACGGCGCGCTGCGCGAGGTCGGGGGTCTCGAGGGGCACGACTCCACGGTAGCCAGCACCGCCGACATCGCGCGGCCGCATCGCGGGGCCGCCGCCCCTGTTCGCCGTCAGCGTGCGCGCCGCCCCGCCCACGGCCGATCGCATAGGCTGACACCAGCCCGGCACCGGCCGTGGCGCGCGCGACGAAAGGCAGTCATCCGTGGAGATCCGCATCGGCATCACCAACACCGGCCGCGAGCTCAGCTTCGAGTCCGCCGAGTCGGCCGAGACCGTCAAGAAGACCATCGCCGCGGCCCTCAAGGAGGGCACCATGCACATCGAGCTCGTCGACGCGAAGGGCACGACCTACCTCGTCCCCGTCGCGAACCTCGCGTACGTCGAGATCGGGTCCGAGGGCAAGCGCCCCGTCGGCTTCGTCTCCTGACATGTACATCCTGCTGGCGCTGATCGGGGCCATCGCGCTGGGCATCGGCCTGCACTACGCGCTCCCCCACCGCGAGACGCGCGGCATCGTGCTGACCCCGGGTGTGGCGGCCCTCGTCGCCGCCGCCGTCTACGCCGCGCTGACGTGGATCGGCTGGGGCGAGGCGAATCCGTGGCAGTGGGTCGCGACCCTCGCCGCCGCGATCGTCGTCTCCGCCGCCGTCGCGGTCACCCTCGGCATCGCCCGCACCCGCCGCGACGACGCCGAGCGCCGCCGCCTCCGCATCGCCTGATCCGGCCCCCTGGTTCCCGCGAGACAGCATTCCCGCGCCGAGACAGCGTGCACACGCCACTGTCTCGGCGCGCAGATGCTGTCTCGCTGAGGAAGCCGGGATCAGGCGGCGAGGCCGAGCGCGTCCATGCGGCGCGCGTGGGCGGCCATGAGCGCCGTGAAGACCGGCTCGACGCGCTTCTCGTCGTCGAGGCCCAACCGCTCGGGCGCGAGCGCCGCGCGGGCCACGAGCAGCGTGTCGCCCACGAGGCGGCGCGCCCACATCGACAGCAGCGATCGCATCTCGTCGTCGCCCTCGATCGTGGCGCGCAGCAGCTGCTCGAGCTGATCGCGGTCGCTCGCCTCGCCGAGGATCTCCGACACCCGCCGCCCCGTCGATCCGTAGCTCGAGGCCAGCGCCAGGTAGAAGTCGTCGAGCATGCCCGCCGTGATGTACACCGACAGCATGGTCTCGCGCGGACGCGCGCCGATCGTCGCGCCGCGGAACGCGTCGAGCTGCTCGCGGAACGGCAGCATCACCTCGGTCGGATCGCCCACGCGGTCGGCGATGAGCCGCACGATCTGGCGGTGCTTGCGCAGCGCGCGGCCGGCGGCGAGCGAGAGCGCCTCCTTCTCGGCCAGCTCCGGCGTGGCGCGGATGAGGCGCGTGAGGGTCTCGAAGTAGCCCAGCTGCAGGTACGCGGCCTGGCCGAGGAACGTGGCGACGTCCGGTGCCAGCTCGGCGAAGTCCACGCGGCGCGCGTCGCCGAGGTCGCCGCGCGAGCGCAGCTTGAGGATGCGCGCGGGCGGCCGGCGCCGCCAGAACCAGTTCACCACGGAGGCGATCCTACGCGGCGGCGCCCGCGCCACGCGGATGCGCGCGCCACGCGCCGCTCAGGGGCTTCCCCGCACCGATCCCCTAGGCTGGTTCACGGCCCCGCCGACGGACGCGGGGCGCCGCGCCTGGGAATCGAGAACGGCGTGGACCCTTCGTACGGGCGGCGCGCGCCGCCGGACAGGCTTGATTCACAGTGACCGCATTCGCCGACCTCGGTGTCGATCAGGACATCATCGACGCACTCACCGCCAAGGGCATCGCCGACGCCTTCCCGATCCAGGAGCAGACGATCCCGCTGTCGATGCCCGGACAGGACGTCATCGGCCAGGCCAAGACGGGAACCGGCAAGACCTTCGGCTTCGGCATCCCCGTGGTGCAGCGCCTGGGCCTCGACCCCGAGCCCGGCGTGAAGGCGCTCGTCGTCGTGCCCACCCGCGAGCTCGCGGTGCAGGTGTACGAGGACATGGACCTGCTCACCTCCAACCGCTCGACGAGCGTCGTCGCCATCTACGGCGGCAAGGCGTACGAGGGGCAGATCGACCAGCTCAAGGCGGGCGCGCAGATCGTGGTCGGCACGCCCGGCCGCCTCATCGACCTCGCCAACCAGCGCCTCCTCGACCTGTCGAACGCAACCGAGGTCGTGCTCGACGAGGCCGACAAGATGCTCGACCTCGGCTTCCTGCCCGACATCGAGAAGATCTTCACGCGCCTGCCCGCCAAGCGGCACACGCAGCTGTTCAGCGCGACCATGCCCGGCCCGATCCTCACGCTCGCGCGCCGCTTCATGTCGAACCCCATCCACATCCGCGCCACGGATCCGGACGAGGGCCTCACCCAGGCGAACATCAAGCACATCGTCTACCGCGCCCACTCGCTCGACAAGGACGAGATCATCGGCCGCATCCTG
The DNA here is from genome assembly GCF_057809335.1 of Microbacterium sp. FG3. Taxonomy (NCBI): domain Bacteria; kingdom Bacillati; phylum Actinomycetota; class Actinomycetes; order Micrococcales; family Microbacteriaceae; genus Microbacterium; species Microbacterium sp. FG3. The sequence continues at coordinate 41,982 of NZ_JBMDJT010000009.1, forward strand.
CAGGCCGAGGGCGTCGGCAAGGTCGTGATCTTCACGCGCACGAAGCGCGCGGCCCAGCGCCTGGTCGACGAGCTGAACGACCGCGGCTTCAACGTGGGCGGCGTGCACGGCGACATGGGCCAGGAGCAGCGCGAGCGCTCGATGGCCGCGTTCAAGGCGGGCAAGGTCGACGTGCTCGTGGCCACCGACGTCGCCGCACGCGGCATCGACGTGGACGACATCACGCACGTGATCAACCACACGATCCCCGACGACGACAAGACGTACCTGCACCGCGCGGGCCGCACCGGCCGCGCGGGCAAGACGGGCATCGCCGTGACGTTCGTGGACTGGGACGACCTGCACAAGTGGGCGCTCATCAACCGCGCCCTCGAGTTCGGCCAGCCCGAGCCCACCGAGACCTACTCGTCGAGCCCCCACCTGTTCACGGATCTGAACATCCCCGAGGGCACGAAGGGGCGAATCGCCTCCGCCCCGAAGGCCGAGCGTCCCCGGCGCCAGCCGTCCGCGCAGCGCGCGGGCGAGGGCGAGGGATCGTCGCGCCGCCGGCGCCACCGCACGGACGATGCCGGATCGGGCGAGGGCGGCGCGGCCGCGACCGCCGAGGGCGAGAAGCCCGAGGGCGCGGGCACGCACGACGGCGCGGGCAAGGAGCACCACGACGGCAAGCCCGCCGCGGCGCGCCGCCGTCGTCGCCGCCGCCGCTCGTCCGGTCAGGCCGCGCAGGGCGCCTGACCCGCACGCACGGAGCGCGCGTGGAGACCTGGCGGGCGATCGTCGCGGCGCTGGCGAACGACGCCGCCCGGGTGGCGTACGCCCGGATCGTCGCGGGCGACGCCGACGCCGCGTTCGAGGGGCTGAGCCCGTCGCGCCGCCGCCACGTGGCCGACACGCTCGTGGGCGCCGGCCTCGTCACCGAGGCGGACGGGCGCTGGATCGCGGACGGCGAGGTGTTCCGCGCCGCCCTGCGCGCGGCGCCCGCGCCCCCGCGCGCGACGGGCCCCGAGCGCTTCCTCGACGCGGACGGCCGCATCGCCCAGTATCCGGCGAACAAGACGGTCCGCGGCGAGCTGCTCGCCCTCATCGCCGAGCGGGCGCTGCGCCAGGGCGAGGTCGTGGCGGAGCGCGAGATCAACGAGCGGCTCGCGTCCTTCACCGACGACGTCGCCGTGCTGCGGCGCTATCTCGTCGACTACGGGCTGCTCGAGCGCACCGCCACCGGCTCGGAGTACGCGCGCCCGTCGACCTAGGGCGTGACGGGTTCGATCCCCGTCGCCGCGTCGATGATGCGCGCCACCGCCTCGGGCGATGTCGTGTTCTCGCCGATGCGGTTCGGTTTGCCGGCGCCGTGGTAGTCGCTCGATCCCGTGACGATGAGATCGTGCGCGGCGGCGAGCTCGCGCAGCGTCTCGCGGCCCGCCGCGGTGTTCTCGCGGTGATCGATCTCGAGTCCCCCCAGGCCCGCGCCGATCAGCTCCTCCAGCACGGGGACGGGCAGCATGCCGCGGCCGGCGGGGTGCGCGATCACCGACACTCCCCCGGCCGCCGCGATGGCGTGCACGGCGTCGAGCGGCGACGGCGCGAAGTGGGCGACGTAGTACGGGCTCGCGGGGTGGAGCATGTCGGCGAAGGCCTCCTCGCGGCTCGGCACGATGCCCTTCGCGATGAGGGCGTCGGCGATGTGGGGGCGGCCCACGGTGGCATCGCCCACGCGCTGCGCGAGCACGTCGTCCCACGCGATGTCGTAGTCGCGCGCCAGGTTGCCGACGAGTCGCTCGGCGCGCCCGATCCGGTCCTCCCGCACCCGCTGCATCATCGCCGCCAGCTCGGGAGCCGCCGGATCGAACAGGTAGGCGAGCACGTGCACGCTGCGCCCGCGGTGCTTCGCCGAGACCTCGGCCCCCGGCAGCAGCGTCATGCCGAGCGACGCGGCGGCGTCGGCGGCCTCGTCCCACCCGATCGTCGTGTCGTGGTCGGTCAGCGCGATCGTGCGCATCCCCGCCGCGTGCGCCGCGACGCACACCGCGGCGGGCGGCTCCGTGCCGTCCGAGCAGGCCGAGTGCAGGTGCAGATCCGCGGGCCCGGCCGCTCGTTCATCGCCCATTCCCCCGATGGTAATGCGGGCGGCGCGGGCCGCCGATCCGATGGCGCGCGGCCACGCGGCACACGGCCGACATCCGCCATACGCCCAGGTGACGACCGTAGGCTCGCCTCGTGCGTGTGCTCGGGTTCCTCTTCACGGTGCTGTTCGCATGCGCCACCGCGGTGCTCTCGTTCCCCCGCTTCTTCCGCGTGGAGCACATGTTCCCCATCGCGCAGATCATCGCGGTGCGCGGTCTGCTGGTGGTGTGCTTCGCCGGCATCGCGCTGTTCTTCCTGCTCGTCGCCGCCTCGCGCGCGGCGCGCGGCTTCGCGCTGTCGATGGCGATGGTCGCCGCGGTCGGCGCGATCCTGGGCGGCGTCGCGCTCGGCATGCGCGGCTACGGCGACGACACGCTGCCCGCCGCGACCGACACGAGCGTGCGGGTCATGACCTGGAACACGGCGGGCGACGCCACGGGCGCGTTCCGAGTGGCGCAGACGGCGATCGCGATGGACGCCGACATCATCGCCCTGCCCGAGACGGCGCAGTCGGTGGGCGAGCAGGTCGCCGTCGAGATGCGCGAGCTCGGGCGCCCCATGTGGGTGCACCACGTGGCGTACAACGACCAGGACGCGCCGACGCCGCAGGCCTGGGAGACGACGATCCTCATCTCACCCGAGCTGGGCGACTACTCGGTCATCGAGTCCTCCAGCGACGGCTCCAGCAACACCACGGTGCTGCCGAGCGCCGTAGCGATGCCGGTCGACGGCACAGGCCCCATCGTCGTCGCCGTGCACGCGGTGGCGCCCCGCCCCGCGTACATGGACGCGTGGCGGGACGATCTGCGCTGGATCGCGGATCAGTGTGCCGACGGCAACGTGATCATCGCCGGCGACTTCAACGCGACGATCGATCACATGCAGCGCTTCGGGGTGGACGGGCACGACCTCGGCTACTGCTCCGATGCCGCCGCCGAGACGGGCAACGGCGCGGTCGGCACCTGGCCGACGAGCATCCCCTCGCTGCTGGGCACCCCGATCGACCACGTGCTGCACTCCGACGCGTGGCGCCCCACCGGCTCCATCGTGCTGACGAACCTCGACAAGGCGGGCAGCGACCACCGCCCCCTCGTCGTGCAGCTCGAGCCGGCCGGCTGACGCACCCCGCCGGCGTCTCCCAGCGATCTGTCACGGGGCGCTGGCACGCTCACGGCGTGAGCTCCCCGAAACGGATCCCGGCCGTCGCGGCCGTCCTCGTCGGCGTCATCGCCGCCCTCCTCGCCCTGCTGCCGTGGATCGCCACGGGCATGCGCCTGCCCCTGCAGAACCTGTGGGCGACCCCGACCCTGCCCGCCGACATGCCCTTCGCGCTGCTGCCGTTCAGCCAGTACACGCTGCCGTCGCTGTTCGGCCTGCTCGCGCTCCCGGGCGCGCTCGCGGGGCTCGCGCTGCGCGATCGCGTGGCCGCGCGGGGCCGCTGGCTCGCGACGGGCGGCATCGCGATCGTGCAGGCGGTCGCGATCGCGCAGACGGGGATCGTCACCGCGGGCGGCATGCGCCAGGCGGGCTCGCCGACCTTCGCGACCGACGTGCGCTCGATCTCCACGGCCGCCGCGCTCTACGTCACCGCGATCGTCGTGTTCTGCGTCGTCTCGGCGGCGATCGGCGTGCTCGCGCTGCACCTCGCGACCCGCGCGCCGGTGACCGGCGCCGCCCTGGGACTCGCGGCCGGCGCCGTGGCGGCCGGGTTCTGGCTGCGGGCGTGGTTCGACGTCGCCGGCCCGTTCTCGCTCGGTCCGCCGGCCGCGCTCGTGTGGGGCTCGCACTGGCTTCCGGCGATCCTCGTCGGCGCGATCCTCGCGTGGACCGGCCGGCGCCCCGGCGCGTGGATCGGCTCGCTCGCGCTGCTGTGGCTCGCGCCCGCGCTGCTGTGGGGCCTGCTCGGCGCCGTCGCGTCGCGCGTCAACCTCGGGTCGTGGGGGCCGATGCTCGAGTCGGGCGTGACGATGCTGCGGATGCGGCTCGTCGACGGCGCCTGGCCGGTGCTCCTCGCGGCGGCGATCGGGCTCGCCGGGTCCGTCGCCCTCGCCCTGCGGCGCCGCCGCGGCACCCCTGTGCCGGGCGCGGGTGAGACACTGGAGGCATGAGCGACACGACGACCGCGGAGCAGCAGCAGGCAGAGGCGACCTCCAACCGCAAGCAGCCGTTCCCGCAGGGATTCCTCGACACGATCGGCGAGGGCTGGGCCGAGAAGGCCGAGCCCGTCGCGCCCGCGCGCGAGCAGGCGCCGTTCGCGGCGAGGCGCCGCAAGGCGGTGTCGGCGGCATTCCCCGGCAAGCGCCTCGTGATCCCGGCCGGCTCGCTCAAGCAGCGCAGCAACGACACCGACTACCCGTTCCGCGCGCACTCCGCGTTCGCGCACCTGACCGGATGGGGCAGCGACGCCGAGCCCGACTCGGTGCTCGTGTTCGACCCGACCGACGAGGGCCACGACGTCACCCTCTACTTCCGCGAGCGCGCCGACCGCACGACGGCCGAGTTCTACTCGGATGCGTCGGTGGGCGAGTTCTGGATCGGCCCGCGCCCGTCCCTCGACGGCGTCGCGGCCGACCTGGGCGTGGCCACCGCGCACGTCGACGCGTTCGAGGCGCGCGAGGGCGACGTCGTGCTCGACGAGGACGCCGAGCTCAGCCGCTTCGTCTCCGAGCTGCGCCTCGTGAAGGACGAGTACGAGCAGGAGCAGCTGCGCGTGGCCGTGGACGTCACGGCGCGCGGCTTCGACGACATCGTGCGCGAGCTGCCGCGCGTGATCGAGCACCCCCGCGGCGAGCGGATCATCGAGGGCGTCTTCCACCAGCGCGCCCGCAGCGACGGCAACTGGGAGGGCTACGACACCATTGCGGCGGCCGGCCCCCACGCGTGCTACCTGCACTGGACGCGCAACGACGGCCGCGTCGTGCCGGGCGATCTCGTGCTCATCGACGCCGGCGTGGAGGTCGACAGCCTCTACACCGCCGACATCACCCGCACGCTGCCCGTGAACGGCACGTTCAGCCCCGTGCAGCGCCGCGTCTACGAGGCCGTGCGCGAGGCGGCCGACGCGGCCTTCGCCGCCGCCCGCCCGGGCGTGACGTTCCGCACCGTGCACGAGACCGCCATGGAGGTCATCGCCGCGCGCACCGCGGAGTGGGGCCTGCTGCCCGTCACCGCCGAGGAGGCGCTCGACGCCGACCGCGGCGGCCAGCACCGCCGCTACATGGTGCACGGCACGAGCCACCACCTGGGCATCGACGTGCACGACTGCGCCGCCGCCCGTCGCGAGATGTACTACGACGGCATCCTCGAGCCCGGCATGGTCTTCACGATCGAGCCCGGCCTGTACTTCCAGATCGACGACCTCACCGTTCCCGAGGAGTACCGCGGGATCGGCGTGCGCATCGAGGACGACATCCTCATGACGGCCGACGGCCCCGTGAACCTCTCGGCCGGCATCCCCCGCACGGCCGACGAGGTCGAGGCCTGGATCGCGCGCCTCGCGCGCTGACGCCGTCGCCCTGACCGATCTGCGCGGAGCCGCGCTGACCCCGTCCCGCGGCGATTCGAGCTGAGGCCGCCGGGCTCGCCGCGGGTGGCTCAGCGCAGCGCGTCGTCGAGGTCCTGCGGCAGGTCGTCGACGTCCTCGACGCCGACCGACAGGCGCACGACCTCCGGCGGCACGGCGAGCGCGGTGCCGCGGACCGAGGCGTGCGTCATGGCGTCGGGGTAGTTCACGAGCGACTCCACCCCGCCGAGCGACTCGGCGAGCTGGAACAGGCGCGTGCCCTCGGCGAAGCGCCGCGCCGCGGCGGCGTCCTCGAGGGCGAGCGAGACCATGCCGCCGAAGCCCGACATCTGCCGCGCGGCGATGTCGTGGCCCGGATGCGACGGAAGGCCCGGGTAGTACACGCGGGCCACGCGGTCGTGCGCGTCGAGGAACTCGGCCACGCGCTGCGCGTTGGCGCTGTGGCGCTCCATCCGCAGGCCGAGCGTCTTGATGCCGCGCGTCGTGAGCCAGGCGTCGAGCGGGCCCGAGACCGCGCCCGCGGCGAACTGCAGGAAGCCGACGCGCTCCGCGAGCCCGTCGTCGTCGAGCACCACGGCGCCGCCGACGACGTCGGAGTGGCCGCCGAGGTACTTCGTCGTCGAGTGCACGACCGCGTCGGCGCCCAGCGCGAGCGGGCGCTGCAGGGCCGGCGACGCGAACGTGTTGTCGACGACGACGGTCGCGCCGTGGGCGTGCGCGGCGTCCGCGAGCGCGGCGATGTCGACGATCCTCAGCAGCGGGTTGCTCGGCGTCTCGAGCCACACCACGCGCGGGCTCTCGCGCCGCAGCGCCTCACCCACCGCGTCGGCGTCGCCGAGGTCGACCACGCTCACGGTCACGCCCCACGGTCCGAGGATGCGGGTGAGCAGCCGATACGTGCCGCCGTAGACGTCGTCTCCCAGCAGCACCGTGTCGCCCGGCTGCAGCAGGGCGCGCAGCAGCGCGTCCTCGGCGGCCAGGCCCGAGGCGAACGACAGCCCGTGGCGGCCGCCCTCGAGCGCGGCGAGCTGCCGCTGCAGCGCCGTGCGCGTGGGGTTGGCCGCGCGGCCGTACTCGTAGCCGTCGCGCAGCCCGCCGATGGCTTGTACGCCCCCGGAGTCTCGGCGACGATCCGGTCTGAGACGCTGTAGTACGAACGCGGATCCTCCGGCGCGACGTCCGTGGGCGTCACGACCACCTCGGCGCCGTACGCGCGCAGGACGGCCCGCTTGTCCTCGGAGACCTTGTCGGGCACGACGAAGACCGTGCGGTAGCCCCGCTGCTGGGCGACGAGCGCGAGCCCGACGCCGGTGTTGCCGCTGGTCGGCTCCACGATCGTGCCGCCGGGCCGCAGGAGCCCGTCGCGCTCGGCGGCGTCGATGATGCGCGCCGCGATGCGGTCCTTGGCGGAGCCGCCGGGGTTGAGGTACTCGACCTTCGCCAGCACCGTGGCGGCGATGCCCTCGGTGACGCGGTTCAGACGGACGAGCGGGGTGTTGCCGACGAGCTCGGCGATGCTGCGCGCGTAGCGCATGGGATTGTTCCTCTCGGTGCCGCGCGGGGCGCGGGCGCTGTCGATGGCTGTCTGCGGGCGCGCGAATGCGCTCAGCGACAACAGCGACATGTGAGGATCACGTGGCCATCCTGCCCGCTCCGCGGCCCGGCCGGCGAAGTGTGACGAAACATTGCGTCCGCGTCCTACGCGCCGCGCACGAACTCCGCCACGAGCGGCGCGAGACCGCGGCCGATCCCGTCCGCCGGGCGCCGCGCGCCCTTCACCTCGAACGAGTGATTGGCGCCCGCGATCCACGCGATCCGCGCGTCGCGGCAGTCGGCGACCGCGGCCTCGAGCTGCTCGCGCGGCTGAACGAACGGATCGTTCTCGCCCTCGACGAACAGCTGCGGCACCGTCACGCGCGGCAGATGCTCGGCTCGCGGCTTCTCGGGCCGCCCCGGCTGGTGCAGCGGATAGCCGAGGTAGATGAGCCCCTCGACGGGGAAGTCGCCCTCGGCGGCCGCCATCGACGCCATCCGCCCGCCGTACGACTTGCCGCACGCCCACACGCGCTCGGCCCGCGTGCGCGCCTCGGCGAGCACGGCGCGCCAGGCGAGGATCGCGTGCGCGGCGGGGCCGGGCATGCGGCGGCCCGCGGCGACGTAGGGGAACTCGAAGCGCAGCGTGCGGATGCCGAGGTCGTTGAGCCCCGCCGCGAACCCCGTGAGGAACGGGTGGTCCATGCCGGCGCCCGCGCCGTGCGCGATCACGACGGTGTCGGCCGCGTCGGCGGGCCCGCTCCAGGCGGCCCCGACATCGACCGGGCCCGCCGGCAGCGCGACGGCGACGCGGATGCGGGCCCCGGCCGTCACGCGCGGTCGGCGTCGCGCCCGGTCGGGCCCTCGGACTCGGACTCGTCGGCGCGCGGCTCGTCCGACTGGGGCTCGTCCGACCGCGGCTCGTCGGCGCGCGGCTCCGCCGGCTCGGCCTGGGGCGCATCCCCGGGCGCGGGCGGCACGGGAGCGGCCTGCGGCGGGAGCGGCGGCACGGGCGGGATCGTCGGCGCCTGCGGCGCGGAGGCCGGGCGGTCGTCGATGCGGATGCCGTAGCGCGGAGGCTCGAGGGGCGCCGGCGGCGTCGGCGCGGCGGCGCGAGCGGACGGCGCGACCCTGCCCGGGCGGTCGCCGCCGCCCAGCACGTCGCGCGCGCTGGACACGTGCGGTCCCGAGACGGCGATCTCGTAGTGGTCGGCGATCGGCGCCGTGATGCTCGTGTAGTCCCGGCGGCGGCGCGTGAGCGAGTAGGTCAGGATCTGCATCATCATGCCGATCGCGACGCCCACGAGAAGGCAGCCCAGCAGGACCTGGATCGAGAGGGTCGGCGACAGCAGCGTGATGATGGCGCCGAACATGAGCCCGAGGAACGCGCCGTTGAGCGCTCCCGACCACGCCGCGCGGGCGTAGCCCATGCGGCCCGTCACCATCTCGACCGCCTTGAGTCCCGCCCACACGATGCTGATCTCGCGCGCCGGGACCTCGGCCTCGATGAGCTTGGACACCGCCTTCTGCGCGGCCTCGTAGTCGTCGTACCGCGCCACGGTCTCGCCGACGTTCTGCGGCGTCCGGCCCGTCCCACCCAGCATGCTCATGCCTCGATCATCCCACGCGCCGCCCGCGCGCGCCTTTGCGCCGGCTATGGATGCCCTGTGCCGCGCGGTTCCAGGCGCGCCCCCGTCCCGCCCGGGCACCGCGGTCTACGCTGGGAGGCGTGAGTACGCAGAGGGTCTTCGTGGCGCGCCTGGCGGGATGCCCGGTCTTCGACCCCTCCGGCGACCGTCTCGGGCGGGTCCGGGACGTCGTCGTCGTGTACCGAAGTTCCGGCTCGCCGCGCGTGATCGGCCTCGTGTGCGAGATCCCCGGCCGCCGCCAGGTGTTCCTCTCGATCGGTCGGATCACCTCGATCTCGACCGGCCAGGTGATCACCACCGGCCTCATCAACGTGCGCCGCTTCCAGCCCCGCGCAGGCGAGCTGCGCGTCATGGCCGAGATGATCGGCCGCCGGGTCGAGTTCGTCGACGGCACGGGCACCGCCGTCATCGAGGACGTCGCGATCGAGCCGAACCGGCTCGGCGAGTGGTCGATCGGGCAGCTGTTCCTGCGCAAGCCCAAGACGAGCGCCTCGCCGTTCGCGAAGGGCCCCACGACGTCCGCCACGTGGAGCGAGGTGCGCGAGCAGCGCCGGCCCGGCGAGGCGCAGTCGGCCGAGCGGCTGGCCCAGACGTTCGCCGACCTCAAGCCCGCCGACCTCGCCAACACCCTGCTGGATCTGCCGGAGGCGCGCCTCATCGAGGTGGCCGAGGAGCTCTCGGACGAGCGCCTCGCCGACGCGCTCGAGGAGATGCCCGAGGAGGACCAGGTGCGCATCCTCGAGCGCCTCGGCGACGAGCGCGCCGCCGACATCCTCGACTCGATGGATCCGGACGACGCCGCGGACGTGCTCGCCGAGCTGCCGCAGCAGCGCCTCGAGGAGCTGCTCGAGCTCATGGAGCCCGACGAGGCCGAGGACGTGCGCATGCTGCTGCGCTACGGCCCCGACACCGCCGGCGGACTCATGACGAGCGAGCCCATCACCCTGCCCGCCGACGCGACGATCGCCGAGGCGCTCGCCCTCATCCGGCGGCACGAGCTGCACCCCGCCCTCGCCGCGAGCGTGTTCGTGACGCTGCCGCCGTACGAGACGCCGACGGGCCGCTTCCTGGGGGCCGTGCACTTCCAGCGGATGCTGCGCTATCCCCCGCACGAGCGCGTCGGCGCGATCCTCGACGACACGCTCGAGCCGCTGCTCGTGACGGCCCCGGCGGCCGAGGCCGCGCGCCGCCTGGCGAGCTACGACCTCGTCTCCATGCCCGTGGTCGACCAGGCCCACCGCCTCGTCGGCGCGGTCACGGTCGACGACGTGCTCGACTACCTGCTGCCCGACGACTGGCGATCCCAGGACGCCGACGACGAGCGCATCACCGCGCCGCCCGAGACGGGCACGATCGCGCTGCCGCCGGGAGGTGCGCGGTGATGGCGCGCGCCCGCGACCTCGAGACGCCGCGGGGCCGCACCCCGCGCTTCGTGGAGACGCAGCCCAAGGGCAGCGACCGGTTCGGTCAGGCGACCGAATGGATCGCGCGCGCCATGGGCACGCCGTGGTTCCTGCTCGGGCTCACGCTCTTCTGCGCGGTGTGGATGGCGTGGAACACGCTCGCCCCGGCGGCGTGGCGGTTCGACTCCGCCGCGCTCGGCTTCACCGCGCTCACGCTGATGCTGTCGCTGCAGGCGTCGTACGCGGCCCCACTCATCCTGCTCGCCCAGAACCGGCAGGACGACCGCGACCGCGTCTCGATGGAGCAGGACCGCCAGCGCGCCGAGCGCAACCTCGCCGACACCGAGTACATGGCGCGCGAGATCGTGGCGCTGCGGATGACGATCGACGAGCTGCGCGAGGGGCAGGTCACGCGCGAGGCGCTGCGCGACGAGCTGCGCGCGCTGCTGGCCGAGCTGGGCGACGACGGCTCCCCCGAGCCCCCGGGCGAGCGGCGCCGGAGGGATCGGGCGTGACGGACCTCGCCGAGCGGGTGCGCGAGGCGGTCGGCCGCGTCTCCGATCCGGAGTTGCGCCGCCCGCTGTCCGAGCTCGACATGGTGCGCGGCGTCACGGCCGCCGGCGACGCCGTGCGCGTCGAGATCGCCCTGACGATCGTCGGCTGCCCCGCCGCCGACCGCATCGAGGCCGACGTGCGCCGCGCGGCGGAGGGCGTGCCCGGCGTGGGCGAGGTCGCGCTCGAGATCGGCGTGATGACCCCGGCCGAACGGCAGGCGCTCACCGACCGGCTGCGCGGCGGGCCGGCGCGGGTGATGCCCTTCGGGCCCGATTCGCTCACGCGGGTCATCGCCGTCACGAGCGGCAAGGGCGGCGTCGGCAAGTCGACCGTCACGGCCAACCTCGCCGTCGCCCTCGCCGCGCGCGGCCTCAAGGTGGGGCTCGTCGATGCCGACGTGCACGGCTTCTCGATCCCCGCCCTGCTCGGCCTGGCGCGCGGCGGCGAGATCGCGCAGCCGACGCAGCTCGACGACCTCATGCTGCCGCCCGTCGCGCACGGCGTGAAGGCCATCTCGATCGGCATGTTCCTGCAGCGCGGCCAGGACGGGCGGCTCGGCGCCGTCGCCTGGCGCGGGCCGATGCTGCACCGCACCGTGCAGCAGTTCCTTACCGACGTGTACTTCGGCGACCTCGACGTGCTGCTGCTGGACATGCCGCCGGGCACAGGCGACGTGGCGATCTCGGTCGGCCAGCTGCTCCCCCACGCCGAGGTGCTCGTCGTCACCACGCCGCAAGCCGCCGCCTCGGACGTGGCGGTGCGCAGCGGGCTCGTGGCGCGCCAGACCGGGCAGCGCGTGGCCGGCGTGGTCGAGAACATGGCGGCGATGACCCTGCCCGACGGCACGACGCTCGACCTGTTCGGCTCGGGCGGCGGCGACGAGGTCGCCCGCGCCCTGTCCGAGGACCAGGACGCCGCCGTGCCCGTGCTCGCGTCGATCCCGCTCAGCCCCGCGCTGCGCGCCTCGGCCGATGCGGGCGATCCCGTCGTCGTCGCGCACCCGGACGATCCGGCGGCCCGCGCGATCACCGGCCTCGCGGCGACGATCGCGGCCCAGCCGCGCGGCCTCACCGGTCGCCGCCTGCCCTTCTCGCCGTCCTGACCCCCGGTCGCCTCGACCGGCGAAGACGCGCCGCGGTCAGGTGGCCTCGGGGTCGTACGGGGGCGGCTCGGCGGCGCTGAAGTGGCGGCGCGCGGCGGGCCGGGCCGGGGCGATCGCCGTCGCCCCGGCGCCCGCCGCGGCGGCACCGGCCGACGGCCGTCGCGGCGCCACGGCGGTGGCCGAGACGGCGGGCTCCTCGAGCAGCGCCTCGCGGATGATGCGGCGCGGGTCGTACTGCCGGGGATCGAGCCGGCGCCAGTCGACGTCCTCGAAGTCCTCGCCCATCTCGCGCTTCACGCGCTCCTGGGCCCCCTGCATCCAGTCGCGCGCGCGGCGCACGAACTGTCCGAGCATCTCGGCGTAGCGGGGCAGTCGCTCCGGGCCGATCAGGAGCGCGGCCACGACGCCGATCAGGATGATCTTCTCGAACGACAGGCCGAACTCCACGGGGTTCATCGTACCCGTGGCGGGCGGGCCGTTCCCGTTCGCCGCGGCGACGCGCGACACGCTCGGCCCCGCCGCGCCGTAGGCTTCTGACATGAGCGAGCACGATGCGATCGCCCGATTCGTCCGAGAGAGCGTGACCGAGCCGGAGCACATCGCCCGCGCGCGGCAGCACGCGCGCGAGCTGGGAGCGGCGCCGGTGAGCGCCGCCGTCGGCGCGCAGCTCGCCTTCCTGGCCGCCGCCACCGCCGCGCGCACGATCATCGAGGTCGGCACGGGCGCCGGCGTCTCGGGCCTCTGGCTGCTCCACGGGGCCCCGGAGGCGACGCTCACGACGATCGACAGCGAGCCCGAGCACCTCGCCGCGGCCCGCGAGTCCTTCCAGGCCGCCCGGGTGCCATCGACCAGGGTGCGCTGGATCACCGGGCGCGCGGCCGAGGTGCTGCCGCGGATGAACGAGGCGGCATACGACCTCGTGCTCGTCGACGCCGACCCCGAGCACGTCATCGACTACGTCGCGCACGGGCTGCGGCTCGCGCGCCCCGGCGGCACGGTGCTCGTGCCGCGCGTGCTGGCGGGCGGCAAGGTGGCCGATCCGGTGCAGCGCGACGACCTCACCACCACGTACCGCACGCTGCTGCGCGAGACGCAGGAGTCGGCCGCGGTCGTCGCGGCCCTCGCCCCCGTGGGCGAGGGGCTGCTGCAGCTCACCACGGTCCGGGCCACCTGAGGCGCGCGGACACGAAAAGGCCCCGAGCATGCGCTCGGGGCCCTTTGTTGAAGCGATCAGGCCGCGTTCACGACCTCGCCGAGGACGCCGTAGAGCTCCTTCGCCTCGTCGTCGTTGACCGAGACGACCAGCCGGCCGCCGCCTTCCAGCGGCACGCGAACGATGATGAGACGCCCCTCCTTCACGGCCTCCATCGGTCCGTCACCGGTTCTGGGCTTCATGGCTGCCATGGCGGGCTCCCTTTCCTAGGTGTCTGCGTGCTTAGTTTATCGGTCGGCCGGGTCTGGTCCATTCGCGAACGGTTAAGAACTGGTGCCGATGCCGCTCACGGCACCTGCCAGTAGCTGCTGCCCTGTCCGTACATATTCCAGATCCACCACCACTGGCCGAGCAGCCCGAGCGCCAGCACCGCGATCCGCACGCCCCGCGAGCGCACCGCGGCGAACGCGCCCCACAGCGGCGACAGCGGCGCGAGCAGCCGGAACACGCTGGACTGCGGGAAGAAGACGAGGAAGAGGTACACGAGGTAGCTCCCCGCCCACAGGCGCAGCTCCGGGCCGACGCGTCGCACCGCCCGCGGCAGGATCAGCAGCGCCGCCGCCGCGAGCATGAGCGCGACGACCGCGACGGGCGCGAGCCACGCGGGCAGACCCCACACGCCGAACCACACGTCCGCGCCCTGGAACCAGCCCTCCAGCGGCAGGAAGTGCTCGGTGCCCACCCACGAGCGGCGCCACGCGAGCTCGGTGTCGAGATAGGCGCCGGGCTCCCCCGTGACGACCGCGGCGATGACCTGCCAGGCGAAGCCCACGGCGGTCGCCAGCGCGCCGAGCGCGACGATGTGCGCGATCTCACGCGCCGGCAGCGGGTCGTCGCGGCGCGCGAGCCAGCGGTGGATGCCGTACAGCCCCAGCAGGAGGGCGAACGCGAGCACGCCGGGGCGCGTGAATCCCATGACGGGCACGAGCAGGTAGAGCCACCACCACCGCCGCCGCACGACGCACAGCAGCGCGAGGAACAGCAGCAGCAGGAACAGCGACTCGGCGTAGCCGGCGTGGAAGAGCCCCGCGAGCGGCCCGCACGCGAACAGCACGACCGCCCACATCGCCTCGCCCTCGCCCTGCCGCACCCGCAGCAGGCGGTGCAGCGCCAGGCACGCGAGATAGCCCGACACGAACGACACGAGGAAGCCGCCGACGCCCCACGCCGCCCCGAGCGCGACGGCGACCGCCTGGGCCAGGTATGCGTAGACGGGCATGAACGCCCAGGCGTTCTCCGTCACGTGCCCGTCCGCGTCCCGCGGCAGCTCGGAGGGATAGCCGTCGTAGGCGACCGTCCAGTACCATTGCGCGTCCCACGCGAGCGCGAAATCCGACAGCGGGTTGCCGGAGGGCAGCTGCGTCTCCGGAGAGGCGAGCGCCGCCGCGATCAGGATGAAGCCGATCGTGACCAGACGCGCGGCCGCGTAGACGACCGCGATGCGCAGCGCCGCGGGGAGCCCCCGCCAGGCCGCTCTCACGTGCCGCCCTCCGCCCGCGACCGGGTCAGGACCCGCTCAGCCACGCCCGCAGGCCGCGCTCGACCCGCTCGATCTGCGAGACGGGCACGCGCTCCTCGTCGTGATGTGCCAGCGACGCGTCGCCCGGGCCGTAGTTCACGGCCGGCACGCCGAGCGCCGAGAACCGCGCCACGTCGGTCCAGCCGTACTTCGGGCGGGCGCTGCCGCCGACGGCGCGCAGGAAGTCCCGCGCGAGGGGCGCATCCAGGCCCGGCCGCGCCGCGGCGGCGCTGTCGGTGATCTCGACCTCGTACCCCTCGAACACCGTCCGCACGTGCGCGACGGCCTGCTCGATCGTGCGGCTCGGGGCGAAGCGGAAGTTCACCTCGACCTCGCACAGATCGGGGATCACGTTGCCGGCCACGCCGCCGTCGATCCGCACGGCGTTGAGGCCCTCCCGGTAGGCGAGGCCGTCGACCTCGATCGTCTTCGGGCGGTACTCGGCCAGGCGCATGAGCAGCGGCGCGGCGGCGTGGATGGCGTTCTCGCCCATCCACCAGCGGGCGCTGTGGGCCCGGGCGCCGCGCGTGCGCACGACGGCGCGCAGCGTGCCGTTGCAGCCGCCCTCCACCTCGCCGGCGGTCGGCTCCCCCAGCACGGCGAAGTCCGCCGCCAGCAGCTCGGGCCGCTCGCGCTCGATGCGGCCCAGGCCGTTGCGCGACGCCTCGACCTCCTCGTGGTCGTACCAGATCCACGTGATGTCGACGGCCGGGTCGGTCAGCTCCGCCGCGAGCTTCAGCTGCACCGCGACGCCGGCCTTCATGTCGACGGTGCCGCGGCCCCAGATGACGGCCTCGCCGTCCTCCTCGATGTCGCGCGTGGGGAGGTTGGCGTTGATCGGCACGGTATCGATGTGGCCGGCGATCGCCACCCGCTGCGCGCGGCCCAGGTCGGTGCGCGCGACGATCGTGTCGCCGAGGCGCACGACCTCGAGGTGCGGCAGGGCAGACACCGCCGCGTGGATCGCGTCGGCGAGCGTCGTCTCGTCGTCCGAGACGCTCGGGATGTCGCAGATCGCGCGGGTGAGATCGGCGGACGAGGCGGTGAGATCGAGCGTCGGCATGCCTCCAGCCTACGGGCGCCCGGCGAGTCGCCATCCGCCGATCCGTAGGATTGAGGCATGACGGATGAGCGCTGGATTTCCGGTGTCGGGCTCGCGACGATCGCGGCCGACGGCACCGTCCTGGACACCTGGTACCCCGCCCCGCGCGCCGGCCGCGCCGATGACGCGACCGACGAGGTGGAGTCGCTCGACCGCCTGGCCGCGCCCGACGAGAAGCGCGACGTCACCGTCGAGGTCGTCACGCTCGAGATCGATCTCGATGCCGCGCCGGCCTCGACCTCCGACGCGTACCTGCGCCTGCACGCGCTTTCCCACCGCCTCGCCCGCCCCAACGAGCTCAACCTCGACGGGCTGTTCGCGCACCTGCCGACCGTGGCGTGGACGAACGCCGGCCCCATGCTGCCCGCCGACGCGGTGCGCCTGCGGCCCTACCTGCAGCGCGACGGCATCCAGGTGGTCTCGCTCGACAAGTTCCCGCGCCTGACCGACTACGTCGCCCCGGAGGGCGTGCGGATCGCCGACACCTCGCGCGTGCGCCTGGGCGCGCACCTCTCCCCCGGCACGGTCGTGATGCACGAGGGCTTCGTGAACTTCAACGCCGGCACGCTGGGCGCCTCGATGGTCGAGGGCCGCATCTCGCAGGGCGTGGTCGTGGGCGACGGATCGGACATCGGCGGCGGCGCCTCGATCATGGGCACCCTCTCGGGCGGCGGCACCCACCGCGTCTCGATCGGCGCGCGCACGTTGCTCGGCGCGAACGCGGGGATCGGGATCTCGCTCGGCGACGACTGCGTCGTGGAGGCCGGCCTGTACGTGACGGCCGGCACGAAGATCCGCCTGGAGGACGGCTCGGTCGTCAAGGGCGGCGAGCTCTCGGGCTCGAGCGGCCTGTTGCTGCGCCGCAACTCGCTCGACGGCGCCGTGGAGGCCGTGCGCCGCGAGGGCGTCGGCGTGGTCCTCAACGCCGCCCTCCACGCCTGACCCGGCCGACACGAGAACGGCCGCCCTCCCGAGGGAGTGCCGGCCGTTCGTGTGAGAACCCCTACCGTCCGCGGTACTCGCGGGCCGGGGAGCCCGTGTAGAGCTGCTGGGGGCGGCCGATCTTGCCGCGCGCGTCGAGGTTGGCCTCGCGCCAGTGCGCCAGCCAGCCGGGCAGGCGGCCGATCGCGAACAGCACGGTGAAGACGCGGGTCGGGAAGCCCATCGCCTTGTAGATGACGCCCGTGTAGAAGTCGACGTTCGGGTAGAGCTTGCGCTCCTTGAAGTAGTCGTCCTCGAGCGCGATCTCCTCGAGCTCCTTGGCGAGGTCGAGCAGCGGGTCGTGCACGCCGAGCGCGGCCAGCACCTCGTCGGCCGACTCCTTGACGAGCTTGGCGCGCGGGTCGTAGTTCTTGTAGACCCGGTGCCCGAAGCCCATCAGCTTCACGCCCTCTTCCTTGTTCTTCACCTTCTCGACGAAGCGCTTCACGCCCTGGCCGGACTCCTGGATCTGGCCGAGCATGTTCAGCACCGCCTCGTTGGCGCCGCCGTGCAGCGGGCCCGAGAGCGCCTGGATGCCCGCGGCGATCGACGCGAACTGATCCGCGCCGGTGGATCCGACGAGGCGCACGGTCGAGGTCGAGGCGTTCTGCTCGTGGTCCTCGTGCAGGATGAGCAGGCGCTCGAGCGCCTTCGCCATGACGGGGTCGATCTCGTACGGCTCGGCCATGTTGCCGAAGTTCAGACGCAGGAAGTTCTCGACGTAGCTGAGCGAGTTGTCGGGGTACAGGAACGCCTGGCCGATCGACTTCTTGTGCGCGTACGCCGCGATCACGGGGAGCTTGGCGAGCAGGCGCACCGTGGTGAGGTCGACGTGCTCGGGGTTGTCCGGATCGGAGTCGTTCTCGTAGTAGGTCGACAGGGCGGCCACCGCCGACGAGAGCACCGCCATAGGGTGCGCGCCGGCGGGCATCGCCGTGAAGAAGTTCTTGAGGTCCTCGTGCAGCAGCGTGTGGTGGCGGATGCTGTCGTCGAACTGGCCGAGCTGATCGGCCGTGGGCAGCTCGCCGTAGATGAGCAGCCAGGCGATCTCGAGGAAGCTCGCGTCGCCGTTCACCAGCTGCTCGATCGGGTAGCCGCGGTAGCGTAGGATGCCCTGGTCGCCGTCGATGTAGGTGATGTCCGACATCGTGGAGGCGGTGTTGACGAAGCCGTAGTCGAGCGCCGTGAAGCCGGTCTGCTTCGTGAACGTCGAGACGTCGATGGCGGACTTACCGTCGGTGGCGGGCAGGACGGGGAACTCCGCGGTCTTGTCGCCGACCGTCAGTACGGCCTTCTCGGGCAGGCTTCCTGCGTCGCTCACGGCGCCTCCTTGCGAATCGGGATGCTGATACTCGCTCGAATGGGCCGAGCGGATCCGCGCGCGGCCGTCATCCACCCTAGCCGCTGATCAGAGTGCCGATGACCGCAGGCGATCGGCGGCCATCCTGATGCGCTCGTCGCTCGCGGTGAGCGAGAAGCGCACGTGCTGCGGGTGGTACGGGCCGTAGAAGACGCCGGGGCCGGCGAGGATGCCGAGCCCGGCGAGCCGGCCCATCGTCTCCCACGCGTCGCGGCCCTCGGTGGCCCACAGGTACAGGCCCGCCTCGCTGCGGTCGATCCGGAACCCCGCGGCCTCGAGCGCCGGCTTCAGCACGTCGCGGCGCGCGCGGTAGCGCTCGCGCTGCTCGCCCACGTGGGCGTCGTCGCCGAGGGCCGCCGCCATGGCGTGCTGCACGGGCGCCGGCAGCATGAGCCCCAGGTGCTTGCGGTTCTTCAGCAGCTCGCCGACGATCTCGGCGCAGCCGGCCACGAACGCCGCCCGGTAGCCGGCGAGGTTGGACTGCTTGCTGAGGGAGTACACGCTCAGCAGGCCCTTGCGGCTGCCGCCGGTGACGCGGGGATCGAGCACGCTCGGCACGGGACCGGCCGCCCACTCGCCCTCCCAGCCGAGCTCGGCGTAGCACTCGTCGCTCGCCAGCACGGCGCCGAGCTGGCGGGCGCGCTCCACGGCGCGGCGCAGCTCGTCCACGCCCCACACGCGGCCGTCGGGGTTACCCGGGGAGTTGATCCAGATGAGCTTCGCGCCCTCGGGCCACTCGTCCGGATCGTCCGCCGCGACGGCGGTGGCGTCGGCGACGGCCGCGCCCACCGCGTAGGTGGGGTACGCCGCGCGCGGATGCACGACGATGTCTCCCGCGCCCAGGCCCAGCAGCGTAGGCAGGAGCGCGACGAGCTCCTTCGATCCGATCGTCGGCAGCACGTTGCGCGGCGCGAGATCGGTCACGCCGCGCCGGCGCGCGTACCAGGCGACGATGGCCTCGCGCAGCGCGGGCGTGCCCACCGTCTGCGGGTACGCGTGCGCGTCGGTCGCGGCGACGAGGGCGTCGCGCACGACCTGCGGCGTGGGGTCGACGGGAGAGCCGATCGACAGGTCGCACAGCCCGTCCGGGTGCGCCGCGGCGCGCTCGGCGAGCGGGGCGACGGCGTCCCAGGGGTAGTCGTCGAGGTCGCGGATGCCCATCGGAGCGGCCGGATCAGTGCGCGCCGGCCTGCGGAGGCAGCGCGGCGATGACCGGGTGGTCCTTCGGGATCACGCCCACCTTGGCGGCACCGCCGGGCGAGCCGATCTCGTCGAAGAACTCGACGTTCGCCTTGTAGTAGTCCGACCACTCCTCGGGCAGGTCGTCCTCGTAGTAGATCGCCTCCACGGGGCACACGGGCTCGCAGGCACCGCAGTCCACGCACTCGTCGGGGTGGATGTAGAGGCTGCGCTCACCCTCGTAGATGCAGTCGACCGGGCACTCATCGATGCAGGCGCGGTCCTTGACGTCCACGCACGGAAGGGCGATCACGTAAGTCACGTGACGATTCTACGCGCCGCCTTGCTGACCCTTCCCCGAACCGGTGCGGATGCCCCGCAGATCGGGCCAGGCGACGACGACGATCACGACCGCCGCGACGACCCACGACCAGATCACGCCGAGGGGCGCCTCGCCCGGCGCGGACTGCGGGACGACGATCGATCCGCCCGGTCCCTCGCCGGAGAACAGCATGACCATGGCGAGCGCGCCGAGCCCGGCGGCGAGCACCGTGACGCGGTCCTCGGAGAGGCATCGCACGGCGATCAGCAGGGCCAGCAGCCCCACCGCGGCCAGGATGGTCCCGAACGGCACGACGAGCCCCGCCAGGCCCGTGGGGACGACGGCGGCGGAGTGCATGACGGTGCCGACGATGCCGTAGACCGCGCCGGCGACGAAGGCGCCGGCCCACGTGAACAGGCGGATGGGCCACACGGAGCGCATGCGATCAGCGTACGCGGCGGCGGCTGTCAGGCCGCCCAGCCCACCAGCCGCAGCAGCGCGGCGGTCGCGGCGGCGGCCACGACGACGACGAGGAACGACGCGCCGCGCCACAGCAGCAGCGCCGCCACGGCGATGGCGGGCAGGCGGGCGTCCACGCCGATCGCCATGCCGTCGCCGAGCGCCTGGACGGCGACGAGCGCCGACAGCAGCGCGACGGTGAGCAGATCGGTGATGCGCGCCGGGCGCGGGCGCTCCAGCCACTCCTCCGGCACGAGGTAGCCGACGAGCTTGAGGCCGACCACGGCGATGCCCGCCAGCAGGATCGCGGTCCACGCGCTCATCGCGCGGCCCCCGATCCGTTGCCCGCCGGCGCCGCCGCCCGCCGGCCCAGCCAGTTCGTCCAGCCGACCACGACGGCCACGACCGCGGCGAGCAGCACCGGCACGCCCGGCGCGAGCCACGGCGTGGCGACGGCGGCGACCACGGCAGCCGCGGCGCCTACGGCCACGGCCTGACGCGATCGCAGCCGGGGCCACAGCAGGGCGAGGAACGCCGCCGCGGCGGCGGCGTCGAGGCCGTAGGCGCGCACGTCGCCCAGCACGTCGCCCAGCAGCGCGCCGGCGAGCGTGGTGAGGTTCCAGCCGATGAAGATGCCGACGCCCGTCACCCAGAACCCGATGCGGCGCGCGGCGGGATCCTCGTGCGCGAGCGCGACGGCCGTGGACTCGTCGATCGTGAACTGCGCGGCCGCGAGGCGCCGCGGCCACGTGCGGCCGACGATCGGGTTCATCCGCGCGGCGTACACGGCGTTGCGCACGCCGAGCAGCGCGGCCGACGCGATCGCCGCCGGTCCCCCGCCGCCCGATCCGAGCACGCCGATGAAGGCGAACTGCGATCCGCCCGAGAACATGAGCAGGCTCAGCACGCATGTCTGCCACACGTCCAGGCCGGACGCCGTGGCCAGCGCGCCGAACGAGACGCCGTACGCGCTCGTCGGCAGCGCGACGGCGAGGCCCTGCCGCCAGGCACCGCGGCGCTCGGCGGACGGGCTGGTGCTCACCGGATCGAGACTAGTGGAGCCCGATGCCGCACGGCGTCAGGCGTTGGCGTCCTGGCGCTTGCGGCGCGAGGCCTCGCGCCCGCGGGTGGTGGCGTCGAGGATCACCTTGCGGATGCGCACGGCCTCCGGCGTGACCTCGACGCACTCGTCCTCCGCCGCGAACTCGAGCGACTCCTCGAGCGAGAGGATGCGGGGCGGGGTCATCGACTCGAACGTGTCGGCCGTGGAGGAGCGCATGTTGGTGAGCTTCTTCTCCTTGGTGATGTTCACGTCCATGTCGTCCGCGCGCGAGTTCTCGCCCACGACCATGCCCTCGTAGACCTCGTCGGTCGGGTTCACGAAGAAGGTCATGCGCTCCTGCAGCGCGATCATCGCGAACGGCGTGGCCACACCGGCGCGGTCGGCGACGATCGATCCGTTCTGGCGCGAGACGATCTGGCCTGCCCAGTCGTCGTAGCCGTGCGAGATGGCGTTGGCGATGCCGGTGCCGCGCGTGATCGAGAGGAACTGCGTGCGGAAGCCGATGAGGCCGCGCGACGGCACGATGAACTCCATGCGGATCCAGCCGGTGCCGTTGTTGATCATGTTGTCCATGCGGCCCTTGCGCGCCGCGAGCAGCTGGGTCACGGCGCCGAGGTGCTCCTCGGGAACGTCGATCGTGAGGTGCTCGTAGGGCTCCTGGATCTTGCCGTCCGGGCCCTTGCGGGTGACGACCTGCGGCTTGCCGACGGTGAGCTCGAAGCCCTCGCGGCGCATGTTCTCGACGAGGATCGCGAGCTGCAGCTCGCCGCGGCCCTGCACCTCCCACGCGTCGGGGCGGCCGATATCCTTGACGCGGATCGACACGTTGCCGATGAGCTCGCGGTCGAGGCGGTCCTTCACCATGCGCGCGGTGAGCTTGTGGCCCTTGACCTTGCCGACCAGCGGCGAGGTGTTGGTGCCGATCGTCATCGAGATCGACGGCTCGTCGACCGTGATCTGCGGGAGGGGGCGGATGTCGTCCGGGTCGGCGATCGTCTCGCCGATCATGATGTCCTCGAAGCCCGCGATCACGGCGATGTCGCCGGGGCCGGCCTTCTCGGCCGGGTAGCGGTCGAGCGCCTTCGTCATGAGCAGCTCGGTGATGCGGGCGTTCTGCGTGGTGCCGTCCTGGCGAACCCAGGCGACGGTCTGCCCCTTCTTGAGCTCGCCGTTGAAGACGCGCAGCAGCGCGAGGCGGCCGAGGAAGGCGCTCGAGTCGAGGTTCGTGACCCACGCCTGCAGCGGGGCCTCGTCGTCGTACTCCGGCGCGGGCACGTGCTGCAGGATCGCCTCGAACAGGGGCTCGAGGTCGTCGTTGTCGGGCAGGGAGCCGTCGGCCGGGCGGTTGCGCGAGGCGGCGCCGGCACGACCCGAGGCGTAGACGACGGGGACCTCGAGCAGAGCGTCGACGTCGAGATCGGGCACCGTGTCGACGAGGTCGCTCGCGAGACCGAGCAGCAGGTCCTGGGCCTCGCCCTCGACCTCCGCGATGCGGGCGTCGGGGCGGTCCGTCTTGTTGACGAGGAGGATGACCGGCAGCTTCGCCTCGAGCGCCTTGCGCAGCACGAAGCGGGTCTGCGGCAGCGGGCCCTCCGAGGCGTCGACGAGCAGCACGACGCCGTCGACCATCGACAGGCCGCGCTCGACCTCGCCGCCGAAGTCGGCGTGGCCCGGGGTGTCGATCACGTTGATCGTGATCGGGGTGTCGGTGTGGGCACCGTTGTACGTGATCGCCGTGTTCTTGGCGAGGATCGTGATGCCCTTCTCACGCTCGAGATCGTTCGAGTCCATCGCACGCTCTTCGAGGTGCTCGTGCGAGCCGAACGACCCCGTCTGGCGCAGCATGGCGTCGACGAGGGTCGTCTTGCCGTGGTCGACGTGCGCGACGATCGCGACGTTGCGGAGGTCGGGACGGAGGGCGCGCGCCATGAAAGGGATCCTTGCGTTCTGTGGGATGTGCCCCGGAGGCGGGGCGTTCCATCCTATCGCGGCGTGGCTGGGCGGTCCGTGCGCACCGGCGGGGGTCCGCCTCGCGCCCGACGGCGCCGTCCGCTGACGCTCAGGCGGTGACGCTCAGGCGGTGACGCTCACGGCGATCGCGGCCCACACGACGAGCACGGCGAGCGACACGACGCCGAGCAGGTCCCACGAGCGCACGATCCGGTCGTCCGGCGCGGCGGCGGCGTTGAGCTTCATCTCGCGCAGGATCTCGGCCTCGACGTCGGCGGGCCGATCCCGCATCCGGCCGCGCGGCCGGCGGGTGGGCACGCCCCACGCCTGGATGGTCTTGCCGCCGGCCGCGGCCGTGAGGCGCACCTCGAGCTGCCACCGCATGACGATGTCGTCGATCGCGCCCCACGGCACGCGCGTGATCCGCAGGATGTTGTGCACGGTCACGCCCGCCTCGTCGGCCACGACGTGCGGCGCATAGACGAAGACGTAGATGAACCAGAGCAGGCCGAGCGGCCATGGTGCGATGAGGGCGGCTTGCTGCCAGCCCCCGCGGATCGCCGCATCGATGAGCAGGCCGACCACGAGCACGCCGGTGAGCGCGAGCCAGACCCGGCCCGAGGTGGGCCGGATCTCGCGCTTCAGCTCGTCGCCGGGCTCGTAGTCCGCGCCTGCTCCCGACACCGTCAGCGCCCCCCGAGCGGCAGCGTGGCGCCGGGGATCGCGTCGAGGAGGCGGCGCGTGTACGCCTCCTGCGGGTTGGCGAAGATCTCGTCCACGGTCCCCTGCTCCACGACCTTGCCCCGCTCCATGACGCACACCATGTCGGCGGCGACGCGCACGACCGCGAGGTCGTGCGTGATGAACAGGTAGGTCAGGCCGAGCTCGGCCTGCAGCTCGGCCAGCAGCGTGAGGATCTGATCCTGCACGAGCACGTCGAGCGCCGAGACCGCCTCGTCGAGCACGATGATGTCGGGCTTGAGCGCGAGGGCGCGCGCGATCGCGACGCGCTGGCGCTGGCCGCCCGACAGCTCGTTCGGGTACCGCATCGCCAGCTCGCGCGGCAGCGCCACCTGGTCGAGCAGCTCCAGCACGCGGGCGCGCTGGGACACACCGTCGCCGACGCCGTGCACCTTCAGCGGCTCCGCGATGAGCGTGCCGATCGAGCGCAGCGGATCGAGCGAGCCGTACGGATCCTGGAACACCGGCTGCATGCGGCGGCGCAGGCCGAGCACATCGCGGCGCTTCAGCGTCGACGTGCTCACACCGTCGATCAGAACGTCACCGCTCGTCGGCTCCTCCAGCTGCAGCACCATCTTCGCGACGGTGGACTTGCCCGATCCGGACTCCCCGACCAGCGCGAGCGTCTTGCCGCGCGGGATCTGGAACGACACCCCGTCGACAGCCCGGAACGCCTCGCTCGAGAAGCCGCCCTTGCGGATGCGGTACTCCTTGACGAGATCGCGCACCTCGACGACCGGCGCCGCCTGCGCGAGCACCTCGGTCTCGGTGGTGACGTGCTCGACGCTCGCCTGGATGCGCTGCGAGGCGAGGCTGGGCGCCGCGGCCACGAGCCGCTGCGTGTACGGGTGCTGCGGGTCCTCGAGGATCTCGCGGCTCGGCCCCGACTCGACGACCTCGCCCTGATTCATCACGATGATGCGGTCGGCGCGCTCGGCGGCCAGGCCCAGGTCGTGCGTGATGAGCAGCACCGAGGTGCCCTTCTCGCGCGTGAGCGAGGCGAGGTGATCGAGGATCACGCGCTGCACCGTCACGTCGAGCGCGCTCGTCGGCTCGTCCGCGATGAGCAGCTTCGGGTCGGCCGCCAGGCCGATGCCGATGAGCGCGCGCTGGCGCATGCCGCCGGAGAACTGGTGCGGGAACTGGTGCAGGCGACGCTCGGCGTCCGCCAGCCCCGCCTGCTGCAGCACCTCGATTGCGCGGCGCTCGACCTCCTTGCGGCCGGTGGCGAGGCCGTTCGCACGGATCGCCTCCTTGACCTGGAAGCCGATCGACCACACCGGGTTGAGGTTCGACATGGGGTCCTGCGGCACGTAGCCGATCTCGCGGCCGCGCAGGCGCTCCATGTCGCGGCGGCTCGCGCTCGTGAGCTCGCGGCCCTCGAGCGTGATGGTGCCGCCGGTGATCTCGCCCGTGCCGGGCAGCAGGTCGATCACGGCCGAGGCCGTGGTCGACTTGCCCGAGCCCGACTCGCCGACGATCGCGACCGTCTCGCCCGGGAAGACGTCCAGGTCGATGCCGTGCAGCACCTCGCGCTGCTTCTTGCCCGTGCCGAAGGCGACCTTCAGGCCGCGGATCTGCAGCAGTGCATCCGTCATGGGGATTCCTTCACTCATCGCTGTGCCCTCGCCTTCGGGTCGAGCGCGTCGCGCAGCATCTCGCCGAGCGTGATGAACGCGAGCACCGCGATCGTCAGCGCGAGCGACGGCCAGAACAGCGCCATCGGGGCGGTGCGCAGCGTGGCCTGCGCCTGGCTGATGTCGGCGCCCCACGAGACCGTGTTGCCGCCCAGGCCGACGCCGAGGAACGACAGGGTCGATTCCGCCACGATGGCGTGGCCGAGGCTGATCGTCGCCACGACGATGACCGGGGCCATCGCGTTGGGCAGCACGTGCACGAGCATCGTCTTGAAGCGCGACAGCCCGAGGGCGATCGACGCCATGACGTAGTCCGACTGCTTCACGCGCAGCACCTCGGCACGCACGATGCGCGCCGTCGAGGCCCACGAGAACCCGCCGATCGCGAAGGCGAGCGTGAGCTCGTTCCGCGCGCTCGACAGCACCGTCATCACGACGATCGCCGCGACGATGTAGGGGATCGTGAAGAAGATGTCGCCGATGCGCGAGAGCAGCGAGTCGAGCCAGCCGCCGTAGAAGCCCGCGAGGGCTCCCATGATGAGGCCGATCGCGGTGCCGATGAGCGTGGCCAGCAGGCCGACCACCATCGACGTGCGCGTGCCCCACACGAGGCGCGACCAGATGTCGCAGCCCTGGCGGTTGAACCCCAGCGGGTGGCCCGCCGCGGCGCCGCCGTTGCTGTTGGCCAGCTGGCAGGCGCCGCCGGAGGGCGCCACCTGCGTGAACATGCCCGGCGCGACCGCCATGATGATCACGACCGCGGCGAGGACCATCGAGATCCAGAACAGCGGGCGCTTGCGGACGTCTCGCCACGCGTCGAGCCACAGGTTGCTCTTGCGGGTGCTCAGGTGGACCTGGTCGACCTGGACCTGCGCCTCCTTCACGGGCGCCACGAAATGCGTACTACTTGACATAGCGGATCCTCGGGTCGAGCAGACCATAGAGCAGGTCGACGAGCAGGTTGATGAGGACGTACACGACGACGAAGATCGTCACGAACGACACCACGGTGGGCGTCTCGTGCTTGATGATCGCCGTGTACAGCTGGTTGCCGACGCCGGGCACGTTGAAGATGCCCTCCGTCACCGTCGCGCCGACCATGAGCACGCCGAACTGCGAGGCGGTGTCGGTGACCATCGGGATCATCGAGTTGCGCAGCACGTGCACGGGGATGACGCGCGAGCGCGACAGGCCCTTGCCGTAGGCGGTGCGCACCCAGTCCTGCTGCAGCGTCTCGATCGTCGACGCGCGGGTGAGGCGCATCATCGTGGCGTAGATGCTGAACCCGAGCACGATCGCGGGCAGCCACAGGCCGCCCCAGTCGTTGTCGCTGCCGACGGTCGGCTTGAACCAGCCCAGCTGCACGCCCAGGAAGAACTGGGCGGCGAAGGCGACGACGAACACCGGCACCGCGACGAACAGCAGCGCGAAGACGAGCATGAAGTGGTCGTAGACCGTGCCCTTCAGAAGCGCCGAGGTGAGGCCGATGACGATCGCGAGGATGAACGCGATCGCGACCGCCATGATCGCCAGGCGCAGGGTCACGGGGAACGTGCGGGCGAGCGTCTCGATCACCGGCTGGCCGTTGAAGCCCACGCCGAAGTCGAGGCGCAGGATCCCGCCGAGGTAGTTCAGGTACTGGACGATGAACGGCTGGTCGAGCAGGTAGCGCGCGCGGATCTGCTCCAGCAGCTGCGGCGGCGGCTGCTTGTCGCCGAACAGCGCGGCGATCGGGTCGCCGGGCATGGCGAAGACCATGAAGTAGATCAGCAGCGTGGCCCCGAGAAAGACGGGGATCACCTGCAGGATGCGTCTGAGGATGTAAGTGGCCACCCTCGTGCCTCCCTTCTGGGGATGACGAGGTCACACGACACGGAAGAAACCCTGGCCCGCGACTCGGGCGAGGAGCACAGCAGAAAGCGGGTCCTTCGGGGGACCCGCTCGGCCATCCTCCGCTCCCGAAACTGGGAGAACGGTGTGCCGGCGACATGGTGCGAGGCGGTGGCGTGTACGCCACCGCCTCGCAGCGGATCATCTCAGGCCCGGTCAGCCCTTGGTGATGTTGTAGTGCAGCGGCACCGAGTTCCAGCCGAACTCGACGTTGTCGACCGTGTCGGCCCAGCCGCCGGTGACGTTCGAGTACCACAGCGGGGTGGCGGGCAGATCCTGGAGGAGGATCTCCTGCGCCTGCTGGAACAGCGCGTTCGCCTCGTCCGGGTCGGTCGCGCTGATGCCCTGCGACAGCAGCTCGTCGAACTCGGGGTTCGAGTAGTCGCCGTCGTTCGATCCGGCGTTGGTCGCGTAGAGCGGGCCGAGGAAGTTGTACAGGCCCGGGTAGTCGGCCTGCCATCCCGTGCGGAACGCCGTCGTGATGGTGCGGTTCGTGACCTCTTCGCGCAGACCGGCGAAGTCGGGGTACGGCGCACCGGCCGCGTCGATGTCGAGCGTGCCGGCGATCGAGTTGGCGACCGCGTCGACCCAGCCCTGGTGGCCGCCGTCCGAGTTGTAGGCGATCTCGAACGTGCCCTCCCACGGGCTGATGGCGTCGGCCTCGGCCCACAGCTCCTGCGCGCGCTCGGGGTTGTACTCCAGCACCTCGGCGCCCTCGAGCTCCTCGCTCCAGCCGTCGATCACGGGCGACGTGAAGTCGCTGGCCGGCGTGCGGGTGCCCTGGAAGATCACGTCGGTGATCTCCTCGCGGTTGATCGCCATCGAGATGGCCTGACGGCGCAGCACGCCCTCCTCGCCCTCGAAGTGCGGGAGGTACTCGGGGATCGTGAACGACTGGAAGATCGCGGCGGGCTGGTTGACCCAGTTGTCGCCGAGCTCGTCCTGGTACGTCTCGAGAGCGGCCTCGGGGATCTGGTCGAGCACGTCGAGCTCGCCCGAGAGCAGGTCGGCGTAGGCGGCGTCCTGCGAGGCGTAGAAGCGGATGTCGAGGCCGTCGTTCTGCGGCTCGCGCGGGCCCTCGTACTCCTCGTTCACGACGAGCGAGATGCCCTCGTCGTGGACCCAGGCGTCCTCGCTGGCCAGCTTGTACGGGCCGTTGCCGATGGGCGACTCGCCGAAGGCCTCCATGTCCTCGAACGCGACGTCCGGGAGCGGGTAGAAGGCCGAGTAGCCGAGGCGCTGAGCGAAGTCGGTGGCCGGCTTGTTGAGCGTGATCGTGAAGGTGTACTCGTCGACCTGCTGCAGGCCCGAGAGCTCCTCGACGTTCTCGTCCCAGCTGAAGCCCTCGATGTCCTCGAAGAAGTAGCTCGAGAGCTGCTGGTTGTCGAGCGCTGCGCCGTAGTTCCACGCCTTGATGAAGTTGTCGGCCGTGACCTCTTCACCGTCGGTGAAGGTCAGGCCCTCCTTGATCTTGACGGTGAGCTGCGTCGGCGAGTCGACCGTGATCGACTCGGCGACCTCGTTCTCGACCGAGCCGTCGGCGTTGTACGAGATCAGACCCGAGAAGATGCTGTCGAGGATCTTGCCGCCACCGACCTCGTTGGTGTTGGTCGGGATCAGCGGGTTCTGCGGCTCCGTGCCGTTGGTGGTGACGATCGCGTCGCCGCCGGCGCCGTTGCCGCCGTCGCCGCTGCCACCATCGCCGCTCGCGCACCCGGCGAGCAGCATGCCGCCGAGGCCGAGCAGCGCGACGCCCGAAAGGGCGACCTTGTTGCGCTTCATTGGGTTTTTCCTCCAGGGAAGGGATTGAGCCTGCCCACTCGGGCGCAGGCGATAGCGACGACGATAGGCACGGTGCGACCATCGCGCCAACTCGCATCGCGAACTGTTACATCGCCGTAACGCGCGCACACGGCCGCTGAGCATTCTGCTGACGGCCTGCGCGTGTGGCACGCTGGCGGGGTGGCGCGCGCACGGCTGTGGTGGGAAATCGGCATCGTCCTGGCGCTTTCGCTCGGACAGTCCGCGCTGTACTCGGTGCTCTCGCTCGTGCGCGCGCTGACGCGCGCGCCGCTTTCCGAGCAGTCGGCGGCGCTGAACCCGTCGCGGGCGGACGACGCCGTGTGGGACGCGGTCTACCGCGTGCTCGACGTCTTCTTCGACCTCGCCCTCGTCGCGCTCGTCGTGTACCTCCTGTGGGAGCCGGGCCGCAGCGCGCTGCGCCGCATCGGGCTCGACTTCTCGCGCTTCGGGCGCGACCTCGGCCTCGCCGTCGCGCTGCTCGCCGCGATCGGGGTGCCGGGGGCGGCCCTCTACGCCGGCTCGCGCGCGCTGGGCCTGACCGTGCAGGTGCAGGCGGCCGGGCTCGACGCCGCCTGGTGGACGATCCCCCTCCTGCTGCTGTCGGCGCTGCGCGCCGGGCTGCTCGAGGAGGTCATCCTGAACGGCTACCTCGGCGAGCGCCTGCGCGAGCTGGGCTGGCGCCCGTGGACCACGATCCTCGCGATCGCCCTGCTGCGCGGCGCCTACCACGCGTACCAGGGCCCGGCGATGATGCTCGGGAACGTCGTGATGGGCGTCGTCTTCGCGTGGGTGTACCTGCGCTGGCGGCGCGTCATGCCCCTCGTGATCGCGCACACGCTGATCGACGCCATCGCCTTCGTGGGCTACCCCCTCTTCGCCCCCTACCTTCCCTAGCGGCTCGGACCGGAGGAGATCCGCAAGTCTGTGCCAAGTCCGGGCGCTCGAACGGCCGGATTCGGCACAGACTTGCGTACTCGCCGCGCCCCGACTCGTCCCCAGCCCGGCGGAGGAGCGGATCGGTTCACAGATCGAGCGCCAGGAGACCGGCGCGCGGAAGGCGCTGGGACCGTGGAAGGCATGACAAGCCCGACTGCCGACGTCCTCGCCGCCTCGCTGCAGCCCAGCCCCGTGCCGCTTCTGCGGCGTTCGGATGACCGTTCGATGCGCCGCGACATCGAATCGCGAACGCTCCACCGGGTTCGCGCAGGAGTGTTCGCGCCCGCGGAACAGTGGGCCGCTCTGCCGCCCTGGCAGAAGTACCTTGCTCGCATCCACGCGCTGGCCCTGAAGCGCCCGGCCGTCGTGTTCACCCACGAGTCAGCCGCCGCGCTGTGGGGGCTACCCGTGCTCGGCGATCTCCGCACGATCCATGTGCTCGTCGCTCGCAAGGGCGATGCCCGCCGCGTGGGTAACGTCCAAGGGCACCACGCTGTCGAGGAGCCGGACCTCGCCGACAGCCTCGGCGTCTGCGCGACGACGGCGGTCGCGACTGCCGTCGACCTCGCGCGCAGCCGCCATCCCGCCTACGGGCTCGCGGTGGCCGACGCGCTCCTCCGTACGGGGGCGTGCTCGCGCGAGCGCCTGCTGCTGGCGAATGACGCGCGTCGCAGCGGGCGCGGACGGGCCGTCGCAGCCTGGCCTCTCGAACATGCAACTCCGCTCTCCGAGTCCGTCCTCGAGTCGATCAGCCGCGCTGCGATCGAGTGGCTGGGGCTCCCGATCCCCCGCCTGCAATCGCGCTTCGTGATCGATGGCGCTGAGTACCGCGCCGACTTCGAGTGGCCCGATCAGCAGGTGATCGGCGAGGCCGACGGCGACACGAAGTACGCCATCGGCGACGCGGCGGATGCCGTCATCCGGGAGAAGAAGCGGGAGGATGCGCTGCGCCGCTCGATGCGCGGTTTCGCCCGCTGGGGCTGGAACGAGTTGCGGGCGCCCGAGCGTCTCGGTCTGGCGCTGGAGGCGGCCGGCGTGCCGGTGGTCCGCCCGCCCCGCACCACGCATCTGCACGGTCTCGCGCAGCTGCTCAACCGCTGAGTCCGCAAGTCTGTGCCAAATCCGCGCCGAGTACCGTACGGACTTGGCACAGACTTGCGGATTAAGGGTTGCGCGGCTCGAGGCGGGACTCGAGGCCGCGGCGCACCTGCGGCCACTCGGTCGCGAGGATCGAGTACACCATCGTGTCGCGCCACGTGCCGTCGGGCATGCGCAGGTGACTGCGCAGCACGCCGTCGAGGCGGGCGCCCAGCCGCTCGATCGCGGCGCGGGAGCGGTGGTTGTGCCAGTGGGCGCGGATCTCGACGCGCACGCAGCCGAGGTCGTCGAACGCGCGGGCGAGCAGCAGCAGCTTGGCTGCGGGATTGATGCCGGTGCCGTGCGCGTCGGCACGCAGCCAGGTGTATCCGATCTCCACGCGCAGATCGGCGGGCGAGACGCTGCAGATCGAGGTCATCCCGATCGCCCGGCCGGTGGCGGGCTCGACGACGGCCCAGGGCGCCATCTCGCCCGCCGCCTGCCGCGCGAGGCGGCGCTCGATCTCGGCGGGGACCTCGTCGGGCGCCGGAAGTCGCGAGAACCAGGTGCGGCGCCACAGGTCGTCGAAGGCGACCGCCTCCGCGAGGTCGGGGGCGTGCTCCGGACGAAGCGGCTCCAGCCGCACGATGTCGTTGTGCAGGACGGGTGTGTCGACGAAGGTCACCGCTCGAGCCTAGAGGCGGTCGCGCGGGCGACCGGAGCGCGCGGCCGGGCGGCGGGCCGTCGAGCAGCCCGAGCCCGCCACGCCGCGGGGGCTCCTAGGCTGGGGGCATGGCGACGCCCGAGTTCATCCTGCGGCTGCGCGAGCGGATCGGGCACGATCCGCTCTGGCTCACCGGCGTCACGGCTGTCGTCGTGAAGGACGACGCCGTGCTGCTCGTGGAGCGCGCCGACAACGGCAGCGTCACGCCCGTCACGGGGATCGTCGATCCGGGCGAGGAGCCGGCCGTCGCGGGCGTGCGCGAGACGCTCGAGGAGGCCGGCGTCGTCGCCGAGCCCGAGGCCCTCGTGTGGGTGCACGCGCTGCCGCCCATGCGGTATGCGAACGGCGACGTCGCGCAGTACCTCGACATCACCGTCCGCTGCCGCTGGGTGTCGGGCGATCCGCACCCCGCCGACGGCGAGAACGTGCGGGCCTGGTGGTGCCCGATCGACCGGCTGGCCGACGAGCGGATGAGCGACGACATGCGCGAGCGGATCCGCGTGGCGCTCGAGCACCCCGGATCGGCGCGCTTCGAGACGACGACCGGCCTCGAGAACGCGGCGGAGCCGGCGTGAGCGCGCATCACGCGCTCGACCACGCCGCGCGCGTCGTCACCGTCAGCGCCGTCGTGCTGCGGCACCCGGAGACCGGCGACATCCTGGCCGTGCGCAAGCGCGGCACGACCACGTTCATGCAGCCGGGCGGCAAGCCCGAGCCGGGCGAGTCGGCGCGCGACGCGGCCGTGCGCGAGCTGCGCGAGGAGCTGCAGGTGGAGCTGGATCCGGATCGGATGACGCTGCTGGGCACCTTCGACGCGCCGGCGGCGAACGAGTCGGGCTGGACGGTGCGCGGCACAGTGTTCGTGCACCCGCCCGTGTCGGGGATCCGCCCGGCCGCCGAGATCGAGGAGATCCGCTGGGTGCCGGAGATGGCCGAGCCGGCAGGAGACCTCGCACCGCTCATGATGACGAGGATCCTGCCGGCCCTGCGTGAGGCCGGGCTCTAGCCGGAGCAGCCGATCAGGCGAAGGCCTCGATCGGCGGGCACGCGCACACGAGGTTGCGGTCGCCGTAGGCCTGATCGATCCGGCGCACCGGCGGCCAGTACTTGGCCGCCGTGATGCCGGCCGGGAAGACCGCCTCCTCGCGCGAGTACGGGTGATCCCACTCGCCCACGAGCGCGGCGGCGGTGTGCGGCGCGTTCAGGAGCGGGTTGTCGCCCGCCGGCCACTCCCCCGCGGCCACGCGCTCCGCCTCGGCCTTGATCGCGATCATCGCCTCGACGAAGCGGTCGAGCTCGGCGCGGTCCTCCGACTCCGTGGGCTCGACCATGAGCGTGCCCGCGACGGGGAACGACATGGTCGGGGCGTGGAAGCCGTAGTCGATGAGCCGCTTGGCGACGTCGTCGTTCGAGATGCCCGTGACCGCCTTGAGCGGGCGCAGGTCGAGGATGCACTCGTGCGCGACCCGTCCCTCCGCGCCGGCGTACAGCACCGGGTAGTGCTCGGCCAGGCGCGCGGCGATGTAGTTGGCACCGAGCACCGCGGCGTCGGTCGCCTCCGTGAGGCCCTCGAGCCCCATCATGCGGATGTAGGCCCACGAGATCGGCAGGATGCTCGCCGAGCCGTAGGGCGCGGACGACACCGGTCCGATGCCCTCGGTCGCATCCTGCGCGAGCGGGTGATTCGGCAGGAACGGCGCGAGGTGCGCCTTCGCCGCCACCGGGCCGACGCCCGGGCCGCCACCGCCGTGCGGGATCGCGAACGTCTTGTGCAGGTTGAGGTGCGACACGTCGCCGCCCAGGTCGCCGAAGCGCGCGTGGCCGAGCAGCGCGTTGAGGTTGGCGCCGTCGATGTACACCTGGCCGCCGGCCTCGTGCACCGCGGCCGTGATCTCGAGCACGTCGGCCTCGTACACGCCGTGCGTGGACGGGTACGTGATCATGAGCGCGGCGAGCGTATCGGCGTGCTCGGCGATCTTCGCGCGCAGGTCGCCGAGGTCGACGTTGCCGAGCTCGTCGCAGGCCACGACGACCACGCGCATGCCGGCCAGCACCGCCGAGGCGGCGTTCGTGCCGTGTGCCGACGACGGGATCAGGCAGACGTCGCGGTGCTCGTCGCCGCGCGAGAGGTGGTAGCCGCGGATCGCGAGGAGCCCGGCGAGCTCGCCCTGCGAGCCGGCATTCGGCTGCAGCGAGACGGTGTCGTAGCCCGTGAGGTCGGCGAGCCATCCCTCCAGCTGGTGGATGAGCTCGAGCGAGCCGGCCACGTCCTCGCGCGGTGCGAACGGGTGGATCCGCGAGAACTCCGGCCACGACACCGCCGCCATCGCGGTCGCGGCGTTGAGCTTCATCGTGCAGGAGCCGAGCGGGATCATGCCGCGGTCGAGCGCGTAGTCGCTGTCGGCGAGGCGCTTGAGGTAGCGCATCATCGCCGTCTCGGAGTGGTGCGTGCGGAAGACGGGGTGCGTGAGGATCTCGTCGGTGCGGCGGAGCGGGTCCGGCAGCGCGTCGGATCCCACTCCGAAGGTGCCGAAGGAGCGTTCCTCCGGCCCGCCGAAGGCGAGCGCCACGCGATGCAGGTCGGTCAGCGTCGTGGCCTCCCCGACCGCGATGCCGACGGTGTCGACGTCGACGAGCCGGAGCTGGACGCCGAGCTCGCGTGCGCGGGCGACGATCGCGTCGGCCCGACCCGGGACGCGCGCCTCGACTGTGTCGAAGAAGCTGCCGTGCACGACCTCCGCGCCGGTCTCGACGATCCAGTCCGCCAGCAGGCGGGCTCGGGACGCGATGCCCGAGGCGATCGAGCGCAGCCCGTCCGGCCCGTGGTAGACGGCGTACATCGCCGCCATCACGGCCAGCAGCACCTGCGCGGTGCAGATGTTGCTCGTCGCCTTCTCGCGGCGGATGTGCTGCTCGCGCGTCTGCAGCGCGAGGCGGTAGGCCGGGGCGCCGTCGGCGTCGACCGAGACGCCCACGAGGCGCCCGGGCAGCTGGCGCTCGAGGCCCTGGCGCACGGCCATGTACCCGGCGTGGGGGCCGCCGAAGCCGAGCGGCACGCCGAAGCGCTGCGTCGAGCCCACGACGATGTCGGCGCCCATCGACCCGGGCGAGGCCAGCAGCACGAGCGCCATGATGTCGGCGGCGACGACGGCCTGGCCGCCGGCGACGTGCACGGCGTCGATCGCGGCGGACGGGTCCCACACCCGCCCGGAGGCACCGGGGTACTGGATGAGCGCGCCGAACAGCTCCTCCGGCAGCGTCTCACCCGCGGCGAGGTCCACCTCGACGAGCTCGATGCCGAGCGCCTCGGCCCGCACGGCCAGCACGGCCTTCGTCTGCGGCAGGGTGTCGGCGTCGACGGCGAACAGGTTCGATCCGCCGCGCACCGCCCGGCGCGCCAGCAGCATGCCCTCGGCGGCGGCCGTGGACTCGTCGAGCATCGACGCGTTCGCGACGGGCAGGCCGGTGAGGTCTCCCACCATCGTCTGGAAGTTCAGCAGCGCCTCGAGACGCCCCTGCGAGATCTCCGGCTGGTAGGGCGTGTACGCGGTGTACCAGGACGGGTTCTCGAACACGTTGCGCTGGATCACGCTGGGCGTGATCGTATCGCTGTATCCGAGCCCGATCATCGGCGAGAGCACCCTGTTCTTCGCGGCGAGCGCCCGCAGCTCGGCGAGCGCCTCGGCCTCGCTCACGCCGGTGCGCGGCATGACGCCCGACGTGGCCTCGTCCGCGCGGATCGCGGCGGGCAGCGCCTGCGCGATGAGCCGCTCGGTCACCCGCACCTCGTCGCGCGCCGGCTCGATGCCGATCGCCTCGAGCATCGCCGCGTGGTCGGCCTCCGAGGTGCCGATGTGGCGGCGGGCGTAGTCGCTCACGCCTCGCCACCCGTCAGCGCGACGTAGGCGTCACGGTCCATGAGGCCGGCCAGCGGCTGGCCCGACAGCTGCACGCGCACGAGCCACCCGGCACCGAACGGGTCCTGATTGACGAGCGACGGGTCGGCGTCGACCTGGCCGTTGAGGGCGATGACTTCGCCGTCGACGGGCGCGTACAGCTCCGAGACCGACTTGGTGGACTCGATCTCGCCCATCACCTGGCCGGCCGTGAGCGCGGCGTTGTCGGCGGGCAGGTCGACGTAGACGACGTCGCCGAGCTGGTCGGCGGCGTAGTCGGTGATGCCGATCGTCGCGACGTCGCCGTCGACGGCGACCCACTCGTGCTCGGCGGTGTACTTGAGGGCGGCGAGGTCGGTCATGAGTTCCTCCGGTAGAAGGGCAGGGCGGCGACGGCAGCGGGGATGCGCGTGCCGCGGACGTCGATGGTCAGGTCGGTGGCGGAGGCGGCGTCCGGGCGGACGTACGCCATGGCGATGGGGTGGCCGAGGGTGGGGCTGAGGGCGCCGCTCGTGAGCTCGCCGACGCGCTCGTCGCCGCGATAGACGGGGTAGCCGGCGCGCCCGGCGCGGCGGCCCTCCGTCGTCAGGCCCACCAGGACCGGCGCCTCGGGGCGCGGTTCCTTCGCCGCCTCGCCGATGAAGCCGGTCCTGTCGGCCGGGATCACGCGACCGAGCCCGGCCTGCACCGGGACGACGTCGCGCGAGAGCTCGTGGCCGTACAGCGGCATGCCCGCCTCGAGGCGCAGCGTGTCGCGCGCGGCGAGTCCCGCCGGCACGAGCCCGTGCGGCTCGCCCGCGGCGAGCACCGCCCGCCACAGGGAGGCGGCGCGGTCGACGGGGATCATCAGCTCGAAGCCGTCCTCGCCGGTGTAGCCGGTGCGCGCGATGAGCAGCGGCGCGCCGTCGAAGCGCGCGCTGGCCCAGGCGTAGTACCGCTGCTCGGCCCAGGGCGTGTCGAGCTCGGTGATGCTGCGCGTCGCCTCGAGGATCGCCTGGGCGGCGGGGCCCTGCACGGCGAGGAGGGCGTGCGCGTCGGTGACGTCCTCGACCGTGACCTCGAGCGGTCTCGGCTCGCTGCCCTCGCTCGACCCGTCTCCGCTCCGCGGCTGCGCCGCTCCGGTCGACGAGCGGAAGGCCGACGCGCGCTCCTGCAGCGCCTGCGCCACCGCATCGCGGTTGCCGGCGTTGGCGACGACGAGGAAGCGGTCGTCCGCGAGCCGGTAGACGATGAGGTCGTCGATGATCCCGCCGTCCTCGGCGAGGATCATCGTGTACTTGGCCTTGCCGACGGCGAGCGCCGACAGCCGGCCCGCGAGCGCGAAGTCGAGGAATGCCCCGGCGCGCTCACCCGTGACGAGGATCTCGCCCATGTGAGAGATGTCGAACAGCCCGGCGGCGGTGCGCACGGCGTGGTGCTCGGCGAGGTCCGAGCCGTACCGGACCGGCATCATCCAGCCGCCGAAGTCGGTGAAGCTCGCGCCGAGCGCCTCGTGCTCGGCGCGCAGCGGGGTGTCGCGCGGGGCGACGGGCGGTGACTCCATGCGGGGCTCCCTGAGTCCGGCACGCGCCGAGCGGCGCCGTGCGAACTCCCCCTCTGTCATCGGCCTGAGAGTTTCGACGGGCCGAGCCCGTCTTTCACCGTCGGCGGGAGCGTGGGCTCCGCTTTCCAGAGTGGCCCGATCTGCGCGGTACGCATACCTGAGAGATTGGCGGGGAGGCTTGCTCCTTCGGTGCCCGGCGCGAGGACCGGGGCTCTCCCGCGACAGATCATGGGGCCCGTGTGCTGTTGTGGCTCCATGCTAGGCCACGCACGTTTCGCGCGGATGACGGAACGCGCCGTCACACAGCGTCA
The DNA here is from genome assembly GCF_057809335.1 of Microbacterium sp. FG3. Lineage (NCBI taxonomy): Bacteria > Bacillati > Actinomycetota > Actinomycetes > Micrococcales > Microbacteriaceae > Microbacterium > Microbacterium sp. FG3. Next base: position 79,574 of record NZ_JBMDJT010000009.1, read on the forward strand.
CGCGGATTCGGCGGATCGGAGCGGATCGGGGAGGATCGAAGGGTCGACACCACCGGCGGAGCGGCGCGCCGGCGGCGTGCCGCGATCTGAAGCAGGCACATGATCACCATCTCCCACCTCGTCAAGAGCTACGGCCCCACGCGCGCCCTCGACGACGTCTCGCTGACCGTCGAGCGCGGCGAGATCTTCGGCGTCGTCGGCACGTCCGGCGCCGGCAAGTCCACCCTCATCCGGGCCGTGAACGGCCTCGAGAAGCCCGACTCCGGCACGGTCGAGGTCGACGGCAGGGCCATCACCGGCCTGAGCGGCGCCGCGCTGCGCGAGGCGCGCCACGGCATCGGCATGATCTTCCAGCACTTCAACCTGCTCTCGCGGCGCACGGTCGCCGGCAACGTCTCGCTCGCGCTCGAGGCGCAGGGCCTCGGCCGCGCCGCCCGCCGGGCGCGCGTCGCCGAGATCCTCGACCTCGTCGGCCTGGCCGACCGCGCCGGCCACTACCCGGCCCAGCTCTCGGGCGGGCAGAAGCAGCGCGTCGGCATCGCCCGCGCGCTCGCGACGAACCCGAAGGTGCTGCTGAGCGACGAGGCCACGAGCGCCCTCGACCCCGAGACGACCGCGAGCATCCTCGCCCTGCTGCAGCGCCTCAACCGCGAGCTGGGGCTGACGATCCTGCTCATCACGCACGAGATGGACGTCGTCAAGCAGATCTGCACGTCGGCCGCGCTCATGCAGAGGGGCCGGATCGTCGAGGCGGGCCGGCTGCGCGAGCTGCTGCGCACGCCCGGATCCGTCATCGCCCGTCAGCTGTTCCCGCTGGGCGAGGCGCCCGCCACGCCGGGTTCGACCGTGCTCGACCTGACGTTCACGGAGCTGACGGCACAGGATCCCGTGATCGCGCGGCTCGCGCGCGAGCAGGGGCTCGACATCGGACTGCTCGGCGCGGCGATCGAGACGATCGACGGCGTGCAGTCGGGCCGCACGCGCCTCGAGCTGCCCGCGGGCGCCGACGTGGCGCGCGCGATCGCGTCCCTGCGCGAGCAGGGCATCGTCGTCGAGGAGGTGGCCGCGTGATCGACGTGAACGCGCCGGATTTCTGGCCCACGCTGTTCGCCAACCTCTGGAAGGCGACGCTCGAGACGCTCTACATGGTCGGCGCCACGATGGTCGTCACCTTCGTGATCGGCCTCGTGCTGGGCGTGCTGCTCGTGGCGACCGATCGCGGCGGCGTGCTGGAGCGCCCCTTCGGCAGCCGCGCCGCGGGACGGGCGATCAACATCGTCCTGTCGGTCGTCGTGAACATCACGCGCTCGATCCCGTTCCTCATCCTCATGATCGCGCTCATCCCGTTCACGTTCCTCGTGCTGGGCACGTCGTTCGGGTCGACGGCGGCGATCGTGCCGCTGTCGATCTCGGCGATCCCGTTCTTCGCGCGGCTCGCGGAGATCGCGCTGCGCGAGGTGCCGGACGGGCGGATCGAGGCGGCCGAGGCGCTCGGCTGCACCCGCTGGCAGATCCTCACGAAGGTGCTCGTGCCCGAGTCGCTGCCCGCGATGATCCGCGGCTTCGCCACGACCGTCGTCTCGATCATCAACTTCTCCGCGATCGCCGGCACGATCGGCGCCGGCGGGCTCGGCGACCTCGCCGTGCGCTACGGCCACCAGCGCTACAGCACGGAGTACATCATCTGCGTGGTCATCGTGCTCGTCGTGCTCGTGCAGGGCCTGCAGACGCTCGGCGAATGGCTCGCCAAGCGCCTCGACCACGAGCGCTCCGCCGGTCGCGCCGCCGTCACGGCCGTCGTGGCCTCCTGATCCTTCTCACCGCCCCACCGAAAGGCACCACCATGTCCCGATTCACCCGCTCCGCGGCCGCCGTCACCGGCGTCGCCGCGCTCGCCCTGGGCCTGACGGCCTGCGGCGGATCCTCCGACGCCGAGGGCGAGGGCCTCGGCACGATCTCGGTCGGCGCCACCGCCGTGCCGGCCGGCGAGCTGCTGCAGTTCGTCGCCGACGAGCTGGCCCCCGCCGAGGGCCTGACGATCGAGATCCAGGAGTACAGCGACTACAACACCCCCAACCCGGCGCTGTCGCAGGGTGCGAACGACGCGAACCTCTTCCAGCACGGGCCGTTCCTCGACCTCTACAACGAGGACGCGGGCGACGACCTCGTCAATGTCGGCCCCGTGTACCTGCCGCCGCTGGCGCTGTACTCGGAGAGCGTCGAGTCGCTCGAGGACCTGCCGGAGGGCGCGACGATCGCGCTGCCGAACGACGCCTCGAACGAGTCGCGCGCGCTGCTGCTGCTCGCCTCGGCCGGCCTCATCGAGACGACCGACGCGCCCACGACGATCAGCGACATCACGGCGAACCCGAAGGGCTTCGAGTTCAGCGAGATCGACGCCGCCACGCTGCCGGCCGCGCTGCAGCAGATGGACGCCGCCGTCGTCAACTTCAACTTCGCCTCGGCCGCGGGCATCTCCAGCGACCTGCAGCTGCTGAGCGAGGGCCAGGACAGCGAGTACTTCAACATCCTCGCCACGCGCCCGGAGCTCGAGGACGACCCCCGCGTCGAGAAGCTCTACGAGCTGCTCACGTCGGACGAGACGAAGGCGTGGATCGAGGAGACCTACGACGGTCTCGTGATCCCGGCCGAGTGATCTCAGCAGTGTGATCGCCGCCGAGTGATCCCGGCCAATCCGGACCTGCCCGCCGACGCGGATACCCTCGTAGCGTGAGTGAGGGTATCCGCGTCGCGGTCTCGACCGTGATCTTCTCCCTGCGGTCGCGCCCGGAGGCCCCCGACGCGCTCATGCTGCCGCTCGTGCGGCGCACGCGAGACCCGTTCCGCGGCGACTGGGCGATCCCTGGCGGCTGGCTGCGCGAGGACGAGGGGCTCGACGACGCCGCGGCGCGCACTCTCGACGGGACGACGGGGCTGAGCGCCAGCTACCTCGAGCAGCTCTACGCGTTCGGCGACGTCGACCGCTCCCCCGGCCGCGTCGTCTCGATCGCGTACTGGGCGCTGCTGCGTCAGGACCTCGTCGACGCGCAGCTGTCCTCGCGCCCCGCGCCCGAGAACGTCGCGTGGTTCGACGTCGACGCGCTGCCCGCGCTCGCGTTCGACCACGACCGGATCGTCGCGTACGCGCTGTGGCGGCTACGCAACAAGGTGGCCTACAGCCGCATCGCGGCCGGCCTGCTGCCCGACGAGTTCACGCTGACCGAGCTGCGCGAGGTGTACGAGGCGGTGCTCGGGCGGCGCCTGGATCCGTCGAACTTCCGCCGCCTCATCGAGGGCTCCGAGGCGCTCGTGCCCACCGAGTCGTTCCGCACGGGCAAGCACCGCCCCGCCCGGCTGTTCCGCTACAACGCCGAGGTGGCGCTGGCCGAGAACGGTCCCCTCGCGTGAGCGGCGCGGCGGTCACGGTGATCGTGGCCGGCTGGAACATCGCCCCCTACGCCGACGAGGCACTGACCTCGCTGCGCGCCCAGACCCGCGAGGACTGGCGCGCGATCCTCGTCGACGACGGCTCGGACGACGGCACCGGGGCGGACTTCGACGGCTTCGCGGCGCTCGATGCGCGCTTCACCGTCGTGCACCACCCGGAGCGGCGCGGACTGGGCGCGGCGCGCAACGCCGGGCTGGAACGGATCGACACCCCCTTCGTCGGCTTCCTGGACGCCGACGATGTGATGGAGCCCGACGCGCTCGCCCTGCTCGTGGGCGCGCTCGAGCGCAGCGGCAGCGACATCGCCGTCGGCGCCTATCGGCGGCTGCGCCCCGCCACGCGCGGCTACCTGCTTGGCGACGTGCAGCCGTGGGTCGCCGCCTCGACCGCGCCACCGCGCGCGGGCGCGACGCTGGCGGAGCATCCGGAGGTCGTCAACAACATCGTCGCGTGGTCGAAGGTCACCCGCGCCGAGATGTGGCGCGGGCTGCGATTCCCGGCGGGGCTGTACGAGGATCAGCTCATCGCGCAGGAGCTGTACACGCGGGCGCGGCGGATCGACACGGTCGCCGATCCCGTCGTGCGCTGGCGGGTGCGCCCGGACGGATCGTCGATCACCCAGGGCGAGGCCCGCATCGAGGTGCTCCGCGCGGTGCTGGCCGCCATGCGCGCCGGTCTCGAGGTGCTGCGCGAGCGCGGCCCGGAGGTCGCGGTCCTCGCGCGCGCCTCCACGATCCTCGGCATGGACGTGCCGCGTCTCGGGTGGCACGCGCTCGACCACCCCGATCCCGCGTACCCGGCCGAGCTGGAGGCGTTCCGCCGCGAGGTCGCCGCGCTGCTGCCCTGATCGGGCATCAGGCCTCGGGCACCTCCGGATCGGCGGGCGGGAGCGCGATGGCGCCGGTCGCGAGCGCGGTCCCCTCCGCGACGGGCTCGTCGGGAGCGCGGTCGGCGCGGCGCCCGGCCAGCTCGGCCTCGGCCGGTCCCTCCTCCGCGGCGACCTCCGCCTCGATCTCGTCCTCCGTCTCGAGCACCCGCGTGGAGGCAAGCTGCTCGGCCGCCAGCTCGGCGTACAGCCCGCCGCGGGCCAGCAGCTCGGCGTGCGTGCCCGACTCGACGATCCGGCCCGCCTCGACCACGTGGATCACGTCGGCGTCGATGACGGTCGAGAGCCGGTGCGCGATCGACAGGGTCGTGGGGGGGGGGGGGGGGGGGGGGGGGGGGGGGGGGGGGGGGGGGGGGGGGGGGGGG